>JAWSUE010000002.1 GCA_033549065.1 Bacillota bacterium | reverse complement strand
ATTATGATTATTAATTAGGTCGTGAAAAAAATAGGACGCAGGAGTAATATCCTGCATCCTATTGGTTGGCCATGTATAAGGGGGACACGATTCCCAGAACCGCTATCTCGATACGGTTTGTTCCAAATTGGCTGAGGGTTCTTTTCTGGAATGAATGCTCTTTAGATCAAATCTGTTCCAAACTTTGAAAGCCTTTTATCTGGCCGGTCATCTGATCAAAATCTCTGTCGTTATGCAGCAAGAGCAGGTTATTTTCAACTGCGATTAAGACTATCAGCATATCAATGCTGCTGCGGGGGGTAATACCCTTGCGTCTCAGGTCAAAAATAAGTTTTGCAGCCTTTTCATACAGATCGAGTATCATTAGGGGAGTCAATAGATTTCCGGAAAAGGGCTCTGCTAATAAAGATAAACCTCCGTGAGAGTGGAGGTTTACCTTTTGTGGAGTTTGATTGGTTAAGATTATTTGTATTTTATCGTGAATTCCTCGCCCTTGACCATGGGGCCGACAGCATTGTAGGGGGTGAGGTCTAAGGTGCGGCTGTAGAGGCTGCGGCGGGCGAGCATCTTCTGGCGCTGTTTTTTTCTTTTCGCTTCGCGTTTTGGTCTGCGGTCTGGGTGGCCCAAGGTGGTAGGCTCCTTTCTCTTTGCATCTTGTGTATTCGTGTGTCAGAGGGACACTTCCATCGGTATCTTTTAGCGTGCCTTGGGGACAGGGCTGTGTAGTCGTCTACTTTGATTAATCGTGTCAATGGGACAGTTCCATCGTGTTCCCTTCGGACAGACATTCCATGTCTGTCACGCTCGAACCGTCCCCGTAGACACACTCGGTCCCCTTTTTCCGTTCACAGGTCACGCTAATGATGTCTCCTTTTTAGTTTTCTTTATGCTGGCGGGATTTCCTGCCTGGGATGAGGCGGGAAAGAAAGGTGCCCTTTTTGCGGGGCAGTTTGGTCGGGTCGATGGCTGCGGGTAGATCCAGGGTTTCGTTGGCGATAACCGTGGCCGGGCGGGTGTGGAGCATCATTTCGGCCGAACCGGGACCGAGGATATCTTCTAAGGCTGCTGATGACTGTTCTACGGCCAGGAGGCGGGTTACGGCATTATGGGCATCGGTGGATACCAAGTGGGCCAGGTTGCTTTTGAGCATCAGGTGGGCGGTCTCTTCTGCTTCGGGGCCGAGCCAGCCGGTAAGCGCCCCCCAGGTGATCTGGTAGATGGCACCTGCCTTGTAGAGGTGGTAGAGCAGTTTCGGGTAGCGCTGGAGTTCCACCACCCTTTCGGGGTGGGGAATCACCGGTCGGTAGCCGTTTACGGCCAGGGCAAAGATGAGCTGCTCGGCATAGATGGGGATACGCTGGGTCATGGGCAGCTCCAGGAGCAGGTAGTGGCTGTCGTTTATAGTTTGGATTTCTCCTTTGCGCAGGCGGTTCATTAAGTCCGGTTCGATAAACTGCTCGGCACCGGGTAATATTTTTAAGGGGATTTCCTGCTTGTCCAGTTCATTTTGAAATTCAGCAACTCTTTGCTTGATCAGGGCAGGTGACGGTTTGCCGTCGATGGTGTGTGGGGTGGCCACCACGGTGGAATAGCCTGCAGAGGCCATGGAGCGGGCCTGCATGACTGCTTCTTTCATTGTTCGCGGGCCGTCGTCGATGTCGGGCAGGATGTGGTTGTGCAGGTCGATGTAGTTGGCCAAGGGTCTGCTCCTTAAGGGTAAATTTGGTTACTATTATACTATACCATGTGTCAGGGGGACAGTTCCATCGTATTCCCTTCGGACAGACACTCCGCGTCTGTTACGCTCGAACCGTCCCCGCAGACACATCTCCTTCGGAGAAATGTCCCCGTAGTCTCGAACCGTCCCCGCAGACACACTCGATCGCCAAGCCGTGTCTAACCAATAGTGGTATGGGGACACACCTCTTTCAGAGGAATGTCCCCGTAGTCATACGCAAAATGCTCTAATATTGTCCCCTTCAGGTAGTGTAGAGTTTGATAAATTGGGCGGGGGACAGAGTGTTGACCCCGAAGCTGTTTTTTCGGGATCATATAACATTGTCACGTGGGGGGTGTGTATGGTCTGTTTTTAGGGTTATCTGGCGGAGAGTAGCTGATAGATCCGGCGGGCTGAGGCGGTGATGTCTCCGGCCCCCATGGTGATGATCAGGTCGCCGGGGCGGGCCAACTGGACGGCTTTTTCTTCGAGGATGTTTATATCGGGGCTGTAGAAGACGGGGATGTCGTTGTTGCACTCGATCTTTGCGGCCAGCGCTTCGGAGGTGATGCCGGGGATCGGTTTTTCGCCGGCCGGGTAGATGCTGTGCAGGAGCAGGCGGTCGGCGTCGCAGAAGGAGCGGGCAAATTCTTCAAAGAAGCCGGCGGTGCGGGTGTGGCGGTGGGGCTGGAAGATACAGATAATCCGGCGGCCGCTTAAGCGGGCGGCCTGCAGGGTGGCCTTTATTTCGGTTGGATGGTGGGCATAGTCGTCGATGACAGTGATTTCGTTTATCGTGCCGATATGTTCGAAGCGGCGGCCCACACCGGTGAAGGCTGAGAGGGCCGGGGCTGCTGATATGAGATCTACTTTTAACTGGTCGGCCAGGGCCAGGGCGCCGACGGCATTGCTGATGTTATGGCTGCCGGGTACATTTAAGGTTATGTTGGTGGCTTTGAGGGTTCCGCGGTAGTAGATGTCAAAGCTGGAGCCGCTGCCGGTGAGTTTGATGTGGTCGGCGTAGTAGTCGGGGCGGGCAGCCGAGTTGTTGGTCCGGGCGTAGGTGATGATTGCGCGGTCGAGGCGGGAAGTCAGCTCGGGGAGGCCCGGTTCCTCGACACAGATTATCGCCTTTCCGTCGGGATGCAGGTGGGCCAGGAATGTCTCGTAGGCCTGCCGGAGCAGTTCGTAGTTGTTTTTATAGTGTTCCAGGTGGTCCGGTTCGATGCCGGTGACGAGGACCATCCGGGGGTGGTAACGGTTAAAGGAGTTGTCGCTTTCGTCGGCTTCGGCGACCAGGTAGTTGCTGGTGCCGAGGCGGGCGTTGCTGCCGTAGGCGGGGAGAACGCCGCCGATGACGGCGGTGGGGTCGAGGCCGCCAGCTTCGAGGAGCAGGGCGACCATGGCCGTGGTGGTCGTCTTGCCGTGGGTGCCGGCGATGGCGATGCCGTAGGCGCTGTTTAAGAGCGAGGCGAGCAGCTCCGAGCGGTGCCAGAGGGGCAGGCCGCGGCGGTGGGTTTCGAGCAGTTCAGGGTTGTCGGGGTCGATGGCCGTGGAATAGACCACCAGCTGGGTGTCGCCAAGGTTCTCGGCGCTGTGGCCGATCATTACGGTGGCGCCATTGCTGACCAGGTTTTCGGTGAGTGCGGAATCTTTGATGTCCGAGCCGCTGACCGTGTAGCCTTTCTGGAGCAAAATAAGGGCCAGGGCGCTCATCCCGTAGCCGCCGATTCCGATGAAGTGAATGTTTTTAACATCTGCTGGTATGGTCACGGCCGATACCCTTCTTTCCCATTTAATGTATTGATTATAGCACAGAAGTGAAGTTGCCTCAGTTTAAAATTTGCGATATACTCCTTGTAACAAATATTGTTACAAGGATGTGAAATGCAATGACCAGAAAGATATTAAATATCTCACTTCCCGAAGATTTGTATTCAGCAGTCAGTGACCTTGCCGTGTCTGAAAAAAAGAGCAAGGCAGAGATGGCCAGGGAAATCATTCGTGAATATATTACAAAGCGTGAACGGTGGGTAATGCTTAGGCAGTGGGGTCAGGAGACAGCAGACAAGCTTGTTCTTAAAGATTCAGATTCTCTTGATGATTTGATCCATGACACCAGAGAGGAATTAAGCTGATGTATAGGGTTGTCGCTGATACAAATGTCTATATCTCGGCAATTTTATTCGGTGGCAAACCGGAAGAGATTATCAAACTAGCTCTCGAGGAAAAAATCGAACTTATAATTTCCGGTGATATATTAGCAGAGATGGCCTACATTCTTCGCAGTAAATTTAAATGGAGCAATTATCAGGTTAACCAGCTGTTGGCCATGCTGCAGGAAACAGTTATGCTTGTTACTCCACAGCAAAGGCTTAAGGTTATCAAAGATGATGAAAAGGATAACAGAGTTTTAGAATGCGCTCTGGAAGGAAAAGCAGATTATATTATTAGCGGAGATAAACGACATCTGCTGCCCTTAAAGGAGTTTCAGACAGTCAGAATTGTAGACCCTGCAGGGTTTTTTGAGCTTTATAGTTAACTTGTTATGTAACTACGAACAGGGGTTTAGGCTTATAGGCAGCAGGCTTTTCACGCTTCGTAACACCGATTCCAAAAAAAGTAATCCACAATATCAACAGGGTTATCCACAGGCAAAACTTCAAGTTATGACCACTTCCAACCGGTTATAAACAGAAGAAACAATTTGGTTACATAATTCATATATGTAACCAAAACCATCATATTAATAATGCGTGTCGCGGGGACGGTTCTCCTGACACACTTTGTTGTGTAAAGAGAGCTTTACTGCTCACACATACTGTAGGCATTTGATTATGCCTTTTATAATAGGGAAAAAGAGTTGTCTTTTCTATGTATTAAAGCTTGAGTTTTAAAATATTTTTCGCAGCTTATCGAATTCTTTGAACCACTTTTTGATTTCTGCTGATTCTTTATTGTTTTCTGCGCCTTTGCCAACTTCAAACATATATTGCTTATCTAATTTATCATCTGGAAACTCTATCACAACTTCAAGATTTTCATGAAAAAGATTATCATTACCCTTTTTAAATCCAAGCTTTTGTAATAATTCGATTGCTTTATTTCTTTCATATACAACGATATCAATATCTCGAGTAGTATATTGTTCATCTGAATATATTCCTAAAGAAAAACCGCCGACAATTATTGGTTTAACCTGCTCTTTCTCGAGCAGCTTAGTTAAAACTGCAGCGGTCATTATCATCGTATTAAATTTTTGGTCTGGATCTAGTTGGGATAGCTTGTCACAAGCCCACTTTTCATCATACTTTCTCATTATTTCCTTCTAAAACTTTCAAGTATTTTTGTTTCTTCAGTATTTCTAGGTCTTTTCCGTACTCCACTATATCCTGGTTTAGAGCGTACATATATACTTACCTGCTCTTTGATTTTTTTCCCAGCAGGTGAGTTAGTGATTTGTTTAATTTCTTCCAAACTAATCTCACGCATAAAAATCACCTTTTAAAAAATAAATATTTTTCAGCCACAAATGAAAGCATGTATAACTAAGAAATTATACAAATGGTTATATTTTACTGCTATTTGTATTATAGCATATATTCATTTATTATGCATTGTGTCGCAGGGACGGTTCGTTTGACACACTTTTTTACAGCGCAGGGGGTGGATCTTCTGTCTCAGTCATGGTTCGCAGAAATCTATTTAGCACTTCGCGCGTCCGTATCAGCCGAGCTTCAAGTAAATTGCGATCGTATACTGATTCTACGGAGAAGGAATCGGGCGGACAATCAAACGGACCAGGATCATTGAAAACTTCACCCCGACTATTGTCATCATCGAGCCAGCGATAGTGGACATCACAACACATGCACCTTCAGCCTTAAACCTAACAAGGCTTGGCTACCGAATCGCCATCCACCTCAATAGCGGTAGATGGCAGCAATTCCGGTTTCTACCGGCATACTTTCAGCAGGAAGAACTACGACTTTCCCGCCATTCTTCAGGGATAGGGAACTCAGATCATCAAGTATGTCATCCGTATCCGGGTAATCTGGCTTTTTTAGTTCAATGTCACCTGTTATGTCATCCACCCGGCCAGGTATTTCGCGGTCGGATTCGATCAGTAGGGTTGCAACCCGGCCTGCTACAATAGCCTTGGCGATCTGTGCCAAATCGTCGTTACCGAGACCTTTAGATTTTGATTGTTTATAATCCTCAGCCAGAGTAGCCAGTTTAGCCCGGTAATGAGGCTCCATCACCTGCCAGGCTCTCAGTCGTAGATCATCGATCGGCAGGTCATCCGGATGGATATCAATACCTTCTTCCAGCAAAAAAGGATTATGGCTGACTCGGTGAAATAGATATTTATGCTCCGGCAGTGAGGCCAGTATCAGCGGTAAACCTGAGGGCTTCGAGTAATGTTCCAGGATGCTGCGGTCAATAATGCGGAAGAAGCGCTCGGCATCGCCATCAACTTCGGACTCTTTACCACCATGGCCATGAGATCCGCCAACACTGCCGAATGGGGCAGCGTTATGGTGCGGCTCGGTCAGTTCTTTTCCCAGCACCCCGGTAATCGTCCATGGAATGTCTTCAGCCAGTTCAATCTCATCCAGAACATCTCGGTTACCTTCAAAAAGTCTAATCTCATGTCGGTTTATGCCCAGGACATGGTAGCGATCGGTCGTTTGAAGGATACGCATCAGTGGTTTAATATGGAAACGCTCAGCCACGATAGCCAGTTCAGCAACCGTCCTTTGAAGCCTGTAGACGCGGAAGAACCCCCTTGAACCGAGCACTGCCAGACCGTTGAGGGTGTGATTCCAGAATTCACGGTTGTCAGCCAGCCCCAAAAATGGGGTGAGCAGAAGCTGGACCTCTTTCCTTGTATAATTCTGCAGCAGCGTCGCCTCTAAAACTTTCGTCAAATTCCGGTAATTAATCAGGTCGCTTTGGTTATCCGGGTAGTGGCGGTGAGTCGGCTGATAAAGTGATAGGCAGGGGGGGTCACATTTTTCAAAAAGCCCTGCTGCATAATCTTTCTCTAGTATATCCAAGAACATCTCCTCCATTCGTGCCATGCTTGTTTAATCTTATAGCATCTAACTTTATTAGGCGGTAATTACGAATATTCATTATTTATAAATACCTATTTTTTAACTTCAGCCCCGGTCAAGGGGTTAAGTACTTAGCGCTTAGCACAATCGCGATATGTTCCAGGATGTTTTTAATATCCATAATTTTCAATTCTTTTGTACATAATATCCTTTAAAATGCTCAGATGTCTATTAGCACTGCTCTCACTGTGTCGCGGGGACGGTTCTCCTGACACATTAATTAGCTCATTACAGGCCAGCTTCAAAAGCTACAGGTGAAAGCAGGTTACAACCTCGTTAGCAGAGTATAGACCTGAACCCATTAATCAACCAAGTGCTTTCCTGATTAGTTCTTTGATTCTTTTCTGCTCAGTGGCAGTGAGCTTTTTTAATGCAAATGCTGTTGGCCACATGTTGCCATCATCAAGTTTCGCTTCATCGTTAAAGCCCAATGTAGCATATCTCGTTTCAAACTTATCTGCTCCCTGGAAGAAGCAGATAACCTTACCGCTCTCGTTGGCATATGCCGGCATCCCATACCAGGTTTTTGGCCAGAGATCCGGGGCAAACTCGGATATAATAGCATGAATCCCTTCAGCCAGGTTACGATCTGGTTTTGACATGGCGGCAATCACTTCCCGAAGCGCAGCTTCTCCCTGCTCCCTTTTTTTCGTTGCCTTAGCTTCTGCTTTCAACTCTTTAGCGCGCTGTTGCATCGCAGCTTTCTCGGAGTCAGAAAAACCTCCTGAAGATTTATCTTTACTCATTGGCATCTTGCCCTCCATTTTCAAAACCAAATATGGCTGCCCTGCGTAACCATTGAGCCAGTTTGTTTTCATCTAGGTCATCATTGCTCAGCTTCAGGATTATATCAACTATCTCCTGTTCAGGGGCATCAAGTTCATACCCGTTTAGGCCGAGGAATATATAGATGGCCATAAAGGTAACACGCTTATTCCCATCAATAAAACCGTGGTTTTTTGTCAAAGCATAGCCATACGAAGCTGCTAATGAGAAAATATCCAAATTTTTTTCGTAATTCCAGCGCTGAAGTGGTCTGGCAAGGGCAGCTTCAACCATTGCTTTATCTCGATATCCATGGTAACCGCCATGAACTTTAATTAAATCAACATGTATCGTTTCTATTATATTTAAAGTAAGCCAGGTTGGTTCTTTCATAGATCTACTTCGCCAACTCATCAAGGGCATTTACATATTTCTTTGCCCCTTTCTTATAAAGAGCCATTGCTTTTTCAAAATCCGGATCATAAGGAGTCAACAAAATACCCCGTTCAGTTTCCAGTACAAAGATTTCATCTCCTTTATTGAGATGGAAACGATCAGTTAACTCTTTGGGGATAGTAGCACCGATTGAACCGCCCATTTGACGCAGTGTAACTTTTTTAACCATTTAGCAAACACCTCTTATGAAAGGCTATTTTTTTATTGTAGCACATATATGCTACATGTCAAGCAATCAAGTCCTTATGTGTCGGGAGAACCGTCCCCGTGACACACTTAAGTCGCGAGGTTGAACTTTTTGGCAAGGGTAAGCGCGGCTTTAGTCAGGCTGCTTTCATCGATGATGAAAAGAATTGTTGTGCCGGAGGAAGCGATCATTTCTACTTTCACATTTACCTCTTTCATGGCATCGGCGAAGCGGCTCAGGTAGCTCGGTCCTTCTTTCATTAATGGAGAAACCAGCGTTAATCCTGTCATGTTGGTTAAACCCTTGATTTCAATCCCGGGAATGCTTTTGTTTAGTTCACTCAATTTAGCGAGAGCGTTCTTCAGGTCATCTGCCTGACAAAGAATTGATATTGATATTTTGCCGTTTACAGGCACCTGGGCGGTATCGACCAGGTTTATAGTGGAGAGCGCCCCGAAGATTTTGCTGGTAATTCCCGGTTCGTCAGGGATGTTCGAAACGATTATAGTTGAAAGGTTCTTCTGGATAGCCACCCCGGTCCGCTCCGATTCCGAGGTTTCCATCTCCTGCAGGTTGCCGGTATGCGAACAAACCAACGTTCCCCCGCTGCTTTTTCCGAAGCTCGGGGAGAGTAAAACCTTAATTTGAACGTTAAGCTTGCGAGCCAGTTCCACACTTCGGTCCATGAGGACTTTGGCGCCACGGGCGGAGAGCTCGATCATCATGTCGTAGGTGATCTGGTCGAAGCGCCGGGCTTTGGGGACAATCTGGGGATTGATGGCATATACTCCGTCCACATCGGTATAGATTTCGCAGTATTCGAGGCCTAAGGCACCGGCCAGGGCGATGGCTGAGAGGTCCGAGCCGCCCCTGCCGAGGGTGGTAATTTCGTCTGTGTCTTCAACTACTCCCTGGAATCCGGTGATGACGATTGCCTTGTTTTGGGATAGGATCTCCTTTATTCTGTCGATATTGCGGATCCTTTTTATTTTTTGCCGGTGGTTCCGGCTTGTTTCCAGGCCGATTTGCCAGCCGGTAAGCGAGACAGCTTCTACACCGGCCTTGTGAAGGGCGATGGCCAGGAGTGAGGCTGAAAGGTTTTCCCCGGTGGCCTGAACCTTATCTGTCTCCGTAACCGGTGGTTGTCCTCCGTGAAATTCTTTAACTGTTTCGATCAGCCGGTCGGTTTCTTTGCCCATTGCCGACACAACTGCAATGGGAATCTTGCCGGCCTCGATTGTTTTTTTAATGTGTGTGGCCACTTTCTCCATCATTTCCAGGTTAGCCAGGGAACTTCCACCGTACTTTTGGACAACGACCTCTTTCATCTGCCATCTCCCACTTTTTTGATTTCTTTTCTATATCATTAGGGGCAAAAAGTCAAGGTATTAAGAAGTGGGGGTTTTTATGTAGAACCGTCAGATTGTTCTGTTGTAAGAGAGATGGACGAAAAGATGTGTCAGGAGAACCGTCCCCGTGACATGTTTTAAACTAATGCGATTACTTCTATTTCAAGGAGGGCGCCGCCGGGGATAACAGCCTGCACGGTTGTCCGGGCGGGATAGGGTTTTGAGAAGTGCTTTTTATAAACCTGGTTGTATTGCTCAAAGTCTTTTATATCAGAGAGAAAGGTAGTTACCTTCACTACATTATTTAGGGTACATCCAGCTGCCGAAAGGATGTTATTTATATTCTCAAATACTTGTTCTGCCTGGATTGTGATATCTCCCTCTACAAGTTGATCTGTTCCCGGTTTTTCCGGGGTTTGACCGCTGACAAAAACAAAATTATCTACACGAAGAGCCGGTGAATAAGGTCCGGCCGGTATAGGTGCACTTTCGGGATAGATGCATTCTTTTTTCAACATTTTATTTTCCTCCCCCAAGCAGGTTGTTAAGTTAAAGGTAAGCTGATACGACTTCGTGAAACGAGCTGGTATCTACATTATTACCTGATAGTATCAAGGCAACGTTGTCTGCCGGTTTAACTATCTCGCTTTTCCTCAAGCAGGCAACTGTGGTGGCCGCCGCCCCTTCAACTGCAATCCTATGTTCGCTATAAAGATATGCCATACCCCTGGCAATTTCTTCCTCGCTGACCAGTATTACATGATCAACAAACTGCTCTACCAGGGGGAAAGTATACTGATTATCAAGGCCAATACCACCCAGCAAACTGTCGGCAAGAGTATTATGTTCCTCAAGCTTAACCGGATGACCGGCTTGAAGTGATTGGTACATAACAGCGCTTTCCATCATGGATACGCCGATTACCCGGACATCCGGAAGGTTACATTTCAGGGCAAGTGCTATACCTGATATTAAGCCTCCACCGGAAAGAGGTACTATAACAGTATTAAGCTCAGGTAGCTGTGATAATATTTCAAGCCCGATTGTTCCCTGCCCGGCAATGATTAATGGATCATCAAAGGGCTTAATCACAGTCCAATTTTCCTTGCGGGATTTATCATAGCAATAATCTTCAGCTTCATCCTGGCTGCGGCCGTGTACAAAAAGCTTTACACCCAGTTTTTTTAAATTGTTAACTTTTGTTTCGGGCACTCGTTCAGAAATAAATATTGAAGCAGGAATCCCAAGCCTGTGTGCTGTATAAGCTACAGCCAAGCCGTGATTGCCAGTAGAAAAAGTAGCCACACCGCGCTGACGTTCCTCCGGCTCAAGACTCAGTATCTTACTTGCTGCCCCCCGCAGCTTGAATGATCCGGTTGGGTGAAGGAATTCATATTTCAGATAAATTCCTGCTTCGAACTTTTTGGATAGTTTGTCAGAATAGATGAGGGGCGTTTTATCAACAAGACCCTGTATTCTCTTTTGAGCCTTCCAGATTTGCTGCGCCCCGCTTGCCAGTTCCGTTAATGCCCATTCAGCAGGCATCTAAATTTCTCCTTTCGATGGCTTAATATTATACCCAGCCTCTTTTTTTAATTGAGGCTTCAATTTTTTGCAAGGCATTGATCCAGGCAGCCATTCGATATGTAGTTTTATGAGCACCGGCTGTATCGGTCATCTGTTGGTACGCTTTTAATATCCATTCCTTCAGCTGCTTTCTAACACGATCAATATCCCAATATTCATCAGTTAAGCCCTGTATACGTTCAAAATGGCAAACAATAGCTCCACCAACGTTGGCTACCACATCCGGTATGACAGGGATGTTGTGCTTGTACAGGTATTCTTCAGCATCCGGTGAGACGGGGCCATTCGCTGCCTCAATAATTAACTTTGCCTTTATATTTGGAGCATTTTTTCCATCGATGACGCTCTGCACAGCTGCCGGAACAAGGATATCTGCTTCAAGTTCCAGCAGCTCATTGTTAGATACAGCCTCAGTTCCCGGGAAATAAACCACTGACCCTTTTTCTGCTACATATTCATTCAGCCGGGAACAATCAATCCCGTCGGAGTTATAGATACCGCCGCGGATATCACTGACAGCAACGACTTTGTACCCGTTCTCATAAAGCAAATTGGCGAAAACCGAGCCGACTTTACCATAACCTTGAACAGCTACAGAACATTTTCTATCAAAGGAGAAATCATTAACTACCTGCTCAAACACATAGAAGGCGCCTGTTCCGGTAGCCTCACTGCTTCCTACTGTACCGCTCACTGCTGCCGGTTTATCATTAACCGCTGCCGGACTGTGAAAACCAACGATCGACTCATACTCATCGAGCATCCAGGCCTGGGTTTGCTCTCCAGTCCCGATATCAGCTCCCGGAACATCGATCCAGGCTCCCTTAATCGGCAGGTTGCGCATGAAACTGCGAGCCAGCCTTTCCAGCTCCCAGCGGCTCAATTCTGCGGGTTCGACAACAACACCACCTTTACTGCCACCGGCTGGTATACCACCTACAGCGTGCTTGATAGTCATCCAGAGTGCAAGTGCTTTTAGTTCATCGAGGGTCAGGTTTCCGGTAAACCTTGTTCCATCTTTAAACGTACCCAGGGCATCACACCAGTGGACCCTGTATGCAGTAAAGATATTTACTTCCCCGTTGTCCATACGCATCGGGAAGGTAAATTCAATAGTTCTCTTCGGCCTGCTTAGCAGTTCAATGACTTTGGGATCGGTTTTAGCCAGTTCGGCCGCTTTCTTTAACGAGTGAAGCGCAGTATCCAGTGGATTTGCACCCATAGGAACACCCCTTTAGATTATTATTTTATGTTAAAAAGAGCTGCTTAAGGTTTTGGAATGGAAAGGTCATTACCACCTTTTTTTAACACCATACCAATCCCTGCACGCTCAACCCAGTCAATGCAGATTTCAGCAATTTTAACCCGATGAGCGGCGAGATGATTAACGAGGTTGTCATCAACCCAGGAATTGTACATCTCGCTTTCTGAACGTCCCGGTTCAATCTTGAAATAAACAGGCGCCGCTATCCGGGCTATATCCGGGCACTCATGGTAGCGTTGGAAACCGCCCATCGTTTCAACCAGGCTTACATAGACATCCAGGGGCAGTTTGACTGTGCTCCTGATCGAAGCAAGCATTGGTAAAGTCAAATCGCCCAGTGGATTGAAACTATCGGCACCAAGATCTTCAAGTAGCTTCGCTCCATATGGACTGCCATGCCCGGCAAAAACCGATACTTTGTATTTAACGTCTTTCGGGACAATACCATCGGTACGCATCCGAGTAACCAGAGCCAGAAGTCCTTCATCAACTATCAGAAACCCTCGGATTCCCGCTTCCAGGCATCGGTCGAATTCTTTCAACCATTCATAGACTTTATCGCTTCCCCTGATTCTCATTCCTGAAACATAGCCTTCGGGAGTGGCGTACTGCCTACCGCTATCCCAAGCTCTGCTGGGCAGCGGATTGATAATTACTTCATATTTGTTATCAGCTGCTACTGCTGCAAACTCCTTCAGTTCTGTATTATCCATCATCGCCGAACCGCGAACCAGTGAAATAACCCTGTGAACAGGCACATTTCTTCTTTCCGCTTCCCTGGTCATTATTTCAAGGTTTTTAACTGTTTCTATTCCGGCTATTTCTATTCGGTAGTGAGATCCATCAGGGAAACTGTGCTGAGATGTGGGCAGGTCATATCGATCCCGCAGTGGGAAACCGGTTTTTTCTTTGATATACTCTTCGATTTTATTAAAAGACATTTTTACTCATCCTCCCATTTCGTATAGTTTTTACACCTGTTGAGTGCTTTTCCATTATTTCAGCTATACTCGGCAAAAAGTTTCTGAAAATCTTCAAGGCTATCCTTTCGTGGGTAAACATGCTCCTCGGTTGGGAATTCTTCATTTTTCACTTCTTTTATGTATTGTTTGAAGGCGCTGACGCTTGTTTCGGCAATATTGGCATAAACCTTAACAAATTTCGGGGTAAAAGCCTGGAACTGACCGAGCATGTCGCCGCAGATTAACAACTGGCCGTCGCAGTTCACTCCGGCGCCGATAGAATAAACAGGTATCTCCAATCGTTTGGCCAGAAATTCGGCTAGTTCAGGGGCAACAGCTTCAATCAGCAGAGCAAATGCACCGGCTTCCTGAACTGCCAGGGCATCCTCGATTAATTTCCGGGCGGTGACCACATCACGGCCTGTTGCCCTGAAACCTCCTAACTGTCCTGAACTTTGTGGCGTTAGCCCGATATGACCCATCACGAGCACCCCAGCATCATTAATAGCTTTAATACGGCTGGCTACCCGGGTGCCTCCTTCAAGTTTGATGCAGTCCATATCTGCCTCTTTTAAGAAACGGATAGCATTTCTGACAGCATCTTCATCGCTCACCTGATATGATCCAAGAGGCATATCACCAATAACCCAGGTATTTGGTGCACCACGGCGCACTGCCCGGCAGTGGGAAAGACAATCTTCCATGGTGACCGGGATAGTATCTTTAAAACCCAGAAGAACCATACCCATAGAATCACCAACAAGGATCATATCCATTCCGGCCTGCTCGGCAAATAGAGCCATCGGAAAATCATAGGCCGTCACCCAGGCTACTTTTTCCTCATCTTTTTTCATTTTCATAAAATCGATAACGCTTTTTTTAGACAAGTTAAATGCTCCTTTCTTTGATTTAGTGAATGCAGGATGCTATGATTTGAAAAGCAACTCCAGGGGATAATCGTAAACCGATTCATACCCTTCCGGGGTAACCCTTAAAGTCGCATCAATTTCAAACCCTACATCGTCATACCATATGCCCGGTATCAAATGTATAGTCATATTCGGTTCAAGCACTGTCTGATCACCGGGGCGGATACTGATGGTCTGTTCTCCCCAATCGGGAGGATAATTAAGACCATAAGAGTAGCCGATTCGCGATTCTTTGACTACCGTTGAATGGGCAATACCCTTACGCCAGGCAGCTTCAACTTCTTCAGCAGTTATTCCGGGTTTTATAACCCCCAGAGCTGTATTCAGGCCTTCGAGGACCACTGAAGCTGTGTCGAGAAGTAATTTTGGCGGGTTTTTACCCAGATAGATCGTTCTGGCTATCGGGGCATGATACCGTCTGTAGGTTCCGCTAAGCTCAAGTAAAACTGCTTCTTCTGCTTTATAAACTTTTTCGGTCCAGGTCAGGTGAGGGGTTTTTGTTGCTTCACCGGCCATCATCAGCGGGACTATGGCCGGATAATCACCGGCATATTCATCGGTGCCGGAATACTGTGCATGGGCTATTGCAGCGGCTGCATCACATTCACGCACACCAACACTGATGGCTTCCCTTGCGGCATCCATCACATTGACGGCTATTTTACCTGCCCTTTTTATAAACTCTATTTCAGCATCAGATTTAATAACCCTGACCCAGTTGACCAGGGCATTGGCATCGCTGAAAGTAGCGCCGGGGAGTGAACGTTCAAGTTCAATGTAGCTGCGGTGAGTAAAATAGAACTGATCCATCTCTACACCTATGGAGCATTTTTCCCACTGGCGTTCTTTTATCGTATCAGCTACAAAATGCATGGGGTGCCTGACTGTCGACTGCACATAATTATCGGCATATTCAAGAATATTTTCTTCAGCCAGAAATGTGGTCAGGCGCGCCCCGTTGGCATCCATCCCTCTGCCAATCCACACCGGTTCATCCTGATCAAGATGGAGTAGCAAACACTGGTGAACATAAAAACTCCATCCATCATATCCGGTCAGGTAATTCATATTAGCCGGTTGAGAAACTACCAGCAGATCAATATCCTTTTCCATCATTTTATCTTTTGTTCGCTTGATCCTATCCCTGTACTCGTCCGTTGAAAAAACAGCGGCCATTTTCTTTCCTCCTTACAAATAAAGATATAGAACTCTTGCCTCAATACGGTAAGGTTTCAGGCACTGTCGCGTTACATAAACCCTTGAAATTCTTTTTTTAACACAGCCGAACATACATAGTCGATCATAGTTATAAAATCGAAAACAGGCAGTCCTGTTGCTTGCTGGATTGATGCCCCGTAGGGCGGTAAAACGCTGCATTCGAGGAGTATTATCCTCACTGCAGGAAAACTGGCCAGCAAATTTTTGGCAGTTAAAACCACTTCTTCTTCAACCTTATTTCTGTTTAGGTCCCCTTTCTCTTCAATAAATGCAGCCCTGAAGTTTTGACATTTTTCCATCCCTCCAACAGCGATTCGCCCTGGTAAATTTGCCCCGCATGATTCAAGGACCTTCTCCGTCAATGATTCAGAATTAGCAGTGATTATACCAATCTGGTCATTTTGCTTGATCAGACGGCAGAGGAAAGGAATCTGTAACAGACTGGACATGAATACCGGCAGATCGACTTTTTCAGTTAAAGCTTGCTGATAGATAGCCATGAAACCGCAGTCTCCAGTTATAGCCCGTACCCCGTTGTTTTTTAAATCAAAAGCAGCCTCGGTTACTTTTTCCAGCAAAGAGAGGTCATGATTAAAGATTCGCTCTACGGTGAGCCCTGATACTTTTCGGAAGCGTACAGGGTATTGATATGTTGAAGCATTGGCCACATCACCCGGGATGTAGGGAGCACAACTGTCCAGTAAAATAATCCCTATTACTTCTCCGTAACTGACTTGACCGGGGCTGGCGCGATAAATCACTTTGCTCACTCCTTCGGCTTTTGTCGTTATAGCTTATAACAACGCTGTATTTGGCAGGAATAAAGCTATCTGTGGAAAAGCCACCAGGAGAATAGTTACCAGGATCAGGATCAGAATGAATGGTGGAGTATGGGCAATTACCTCCAGATAGGGCCGCCGGAATATCAGCTGGGCGGTAAATATATCACAACCAAATGGTGGAGTAGCAGAGC
Source organism: Bacillota bacterium (assembly GCA_033549065.1). Lineage (NCBI taxonomy): Bacteria > Bacillati > Bacillota > Bacillota bacterium. Next base: position 218,297 of record JAWSUE010000002.1, on the reverse strand, counting down.
CGATAGCTGCCTGCAGGGTGACCAGAACCCCAAGCAGGATCGGATCAACTCCGGTCTCGATAACATAGGGCGCAAAAATCGGGCTCAACACATAGATTGCGACGATCGGGTCGACAAACATACAGGCCACGAAATATGATACTACAATAATTAATACAACTGTCAGGTAAGATGGATCTGAGCCAAACAGCGGTCCCAGGAACTGCTGGGGAATTTTCAGGAAGCTTAACATCCAGGATAGTGCCTGCCCTGCTCCAACCAGAACAAATACCACGCCGGTTATGACGCCGGTCGATAAAAAACTTTCGACCAGGCTTTTTATAGTCAGATATCTGTAAACAACAAGCTCCAGGAAAAGAGCATAAGCTACAGCTGCCGCCGCCGCTTCAGTCGGACTAAATATACCAGCATAAATACCGCCGATGATAATAGCCGGAAAACCGAGTACAGGCAATCCTTCTTTGATTGCTATTAATTGTTCCCGTCGGGTAGCTTTTGGGAGCTGCCCTACTTTTTTTATCTTTGAGTAAAAGAAACAGTAGATCGAAAATAACAAAAAGATTAACAAGCCAGGCAGGATACCGGCGATAAATAGTTTTCCAATCGAAGTGCTGGTTACTACACCGTAAACGATAAACCCAATACTGGGAGGTATCAAAAATGCTATATCGCTGGCGTTAATAATCAAGCCGAGGGTAAATGAACTTGGATAGCCCGCCTGCAGAAGCATGGGACGCATGGTTCCACCAATGGCGGCTACCGTGGCTTGAGTTGAACCTGATACTGCACCGAAAAGCGTACAGCTTGCATTGGTGGTAATTGGTAATCCACCTGGTATATGTCCAACAAAAGCTTTTACCATGTTTATAAGCTTTTCTGCTGCTTTGCCCGAAGTAATGATATTGGCGCCCAGAATGAACATGGGCACACAGACCAGGGCTGGCGGTTTGATTCCGGATAAAACCTGCTGAACCAGAACGTTCATGTTAAACCCAGGCATGTAGATCCAAAAATATAGAATCAGGGAACCCAGGATTACAACCATAAACGGAAAACCCAGAAGCAGCTTTGTGAGCATACTAAGGCCCAAAAATAGCAATAAAATTCACCACCTTTCAGTCACACAATAACCGGTCAACCTACTTCTTCATATTCACTTTGTTGCTCGGGGGATAACCATACGTCTTTTTCAATGATATTTTTTATAATTGTTCGCAAAAACTGGATACCGGCTGAGGCGAAACCGATCACAACAATAATCAGCGTCATCCAGTAGGGAATCCTTAGCGATGGAGTGACCTGCATGGTGACCATGGAGGTTATCATATACTGGTATGTGTAATAGGCCATCAAAAACATAACGATGGAGCTGTATGTGACTATGATAAAGAGCAATATCTTCTTAATTTTAGGATTTAACATATCGAAGATAGCGCCCATTCTAATGTGTCTCGCTTTTCTGACGGCATAACTTACGCCGACAAAGGTTATAAATAGAACCAGAATCATAGAAACTTCTTCAGCATAGTAGATACTCCGGAAAAAATTTCGGGCGATCACATTGGCGATAAGGATAGCGGCCAGAAGAAATACTCCTATACTTAAAAGTGATACTTCAAACCAATTAACTATAGCTCCCACCATATGAAATATGTTGGAAAGACGGCTGTGGTGCTTGTTATTATTCCCGTTTTCTATTGTATTGATACGATCACTCATAAACAAAAACCTCACTTTTTAAAAGCCTTGCAGCGGCCTATCAGGCCGCCGCAAGGTTTATTCAAGATCGGCGCTTAATTTGCAATACCAAGTTCAACTTTTGCTTTTTCAATATCCTGCATCAGTGCATCATAAACAGCCTGGGCGTTTGGTCCGCCAATTTCAAGGAATACCTGATGGGCATCCATCGCTTTTTCCTTGAATCTTTCCTGCTCTGCCCCAGTCACATGAATGACTTCAATTTCAGGCCTTTCTTCTGTCATTGCATTAAGGTCTGTTTCATGGCGGGTGTTAATCCAGTCTGCCGCAGGCACAATAGCGTCTGCCCACCATTCCCTATGCTGCTCCTTGACATTTTCTGGAAGAGAATCGAAGAAAACCATGTTAATGGTGGGAATACCTACAAAAGGTTCTGCATATATCTGGGTAAAGTAATCCTGAACATCATAGAAGTTCATGCTCCGGATAGCAAAGATCGGGTTAACCTGGCCATCTATAAGACCTGTTTGCAATCCGCTGTAAACTTCGCCATACGACATGGGAGTCGGCGATGCTCCAAGAGCAAGGTACTGGGCGTTAAGCATATCGGATCCCATGATTCTGACGTCGAAACCGACCATGTCATCAACTGTCCGAATTGGGCTGTCGGAAGTAATCCATTGCCATCCTTCAAACATAATACTAAGTGGGACTAGACCTTCACGCCTGAAGCTTTCCACGATAATCGGCCAGCTGTCACCATTGCGAACGACCCATTCCATTACTTCCCATGGTCTTTCCTCAGGCCAGATGTAGTGAAGTCCAAAAACAGTAGCTTCGGGGACAAAAGCGCCCATCCAGGCAAAGTCGGAAAATACATATTCCACTACTCCGAGCTGGGCAAGTTCATTGATGTCACGGGTATCACCGAGTGTCCCGTAAGGATAAACATCAAGCTGAAACATGCTGCTAGACCAATCAAGCATATGATCGGCAAAATTTTCTGCCCAGACAGTCATGAAATCACCCTCGATCTCTTCGGATGCAAGTTTAGCTTCAATTAAGCGATCAAGGACAGCTTCATCTTCGTCCTCAACATCGATTGGTTCATCGTCTGGAGCTTCATCAACGGGTGCTTCAGCTGCACAGCCCGAAACCATGATCAAACCGACAATCAGCAAAAGGCATAATATTGGTAATAACCACTTTGCATTCAATACTTTCATTTTTAATACCCCCTAAAATTTAAAAATCTCCATTGCGGTGTTCCACTAATGCCTGTCAGTACTATTGCGCAGCTAACACCCCCCTGTTATTTAACAACTGCCAGGCATACCTTACATACATTTCGACTCCAACGGGAAGTATATCTTCGTCAATATTAAAACGGCAGTTGTGATGCGGATAGTGGGTTCCTTTGCTTTCTGATCCGATTCCAAGAAATACAAAGACACCCGGAACACGAGCTGTGAACTCCGAAAAATCTTCGCTGGCCATGCAGGAATATGGGATGACTTTATGCTGGTCATTTGTTATACTGACTGCAACTTCAGAAGCAAACATGGACAATTCGGGATTATTAACCAGAGGGATATTTTCTTTATAACTTTCAAAATTACAGCTGCAACCGTGGGCAGCAGAAACTTTTTCTGCGAGATCTTGAAGTCGTTTGGAAGGATTATCTTCACTTCCTACTTGATAGAGGGTCCTGATAGAACCTTCAAGCATTACAGTGTCGGGGATAATATTGGCCTTGGTTCCTCCATGAACATTACCGAAAACGATAACAGTCGGCTTCATGAGGCTGATTTCCCGGGTTTGAATACGCTGAGCGGATAATATAATATCCGCAGCAGCTATAATCGGATCTACTGCTGATTCTGGATAACCGGTATGGCCTCCAACACCTTTTACTGTAATTTTAAAAATCTCAAGTCCGGCCATCACTGCCCCGGCCGATATTCCGAAAAATCCTGTTGGAAGGGGCGACCAGACATGCAATCCAAAAACAGTATCTACACGGGGGTTATCAAGAACTCCTTCTTCGATCATTCGCAGCGCGCCTGCACATTCTTCATTGGGCTGGAAAACAAGCTTGATAGAGCCTGAAAGCTGACTTTTCATTTGATTGAGGATTTTAGCTGCTCCCAGCAGCATGGCAGTATGTGCATCGTGTCCGCAGGCATGCATAATGCCAGGATTCTGAGAGCGATAACTTAAATCATTTTCTTCTTCGATCGGTAGCGCGTCCATATCGGCACGCAGCATCAAAACCTGATCTTTCTGGGTGCCTTCAATTAATCCGACCACTCCTGTCTTGGCAAATCGATTGGTTGAGATACCCAGTTTCTGGAGATATTTTTCAATCAATTCTGCTGTCCGGTGTTCTTCAAACCCTAGCTCGGGGTGAGCATGGATATCGCGCCTGAGCATTAAAACCTCTTCAGACACCTCATTGACAGCTTTTCTTATATCAGCCACGCTGTTGTCCCCTTTCATTCTATAGGCATGTTGAATTAATCTCGACGTAATAGATCTAATAGAATGTTTAATGAACAAATTAAACGAGCAGTGATTGATAGTAATTAAACTAGAGTTGGTAGAAATAACGTTACCGTAGATGGAAGGCGATAGATTACAAAAACTCTGTTTCGCATAATAGAACAATAGTAATGGAGCAGTAATTAGAGGTAATATAGATTTAACGATAGTTGAAATAAGGTAATATATGTTTGTTTTTTTTGATTGATTCTACAAAAAATATGATTGTCCTGCCAGATTTCAAAAAAATTTTAAATAAAACAATGATGTTCCATATAACAGAACTTGCTACACTAAAAATATACTTCAACCAACTTTAATAACTGGTTGAAGCAAATTAATTGATATTTTTAATGCATGAAGGGACCTTTTAATGAGCGCCGAAAAAACGTGATATTTCTACGCATGCGTTTTGTTGATCTTGCTTTATTTCTGCAATCTTATTGAAATTAAACCGGAAAGACGGACCACTAACACTTAGCGCAGCGACTATATTCTGTTCGTAGTTTCGAATTGGCATAGCAATACACGAAATTCCTTCGCACAGCTCTTCCTGGTCTACCGCGTAGCCTTGTTCTCGAACCCGGGCTAAAACATCCCGCAACTTCCTGAGTGAATCTATTGTGTTGTTGGTATACTTAACCAGTTCTGGACTTTTAAAAATACTTTTTATCTTGTCATCATCAAGTTCAGATATAAGTATCTTGCCCAGAGCTGTTGCATGAAGTGGTTCTTGTTCTCCGAGATACGGTCCTGCTTTGAAAGGAATTTTCTGCGGATCGACTTTTGCTATAATTGCAACCTTATCATTTATCCTGATACCCAGATTCACCGTTGCTTCACACTTATCGCTAAGTTCTTCGAGGATAATCATATCAATATTATTGAGGTTTCGCTGTCGTGGTATCAGGCTGCCAATCTCAAATAGTTTCCAACCCAAACGGTATTTTCTGCCTTCGGAGCATTTCTCAACATAACCATAAGCTGCCAGTGTGCTTAAAATACGATGAATAGTGCTTTTCCCGATATTTAACTTTTTACTGATATCAACAATTCTTATTCCGCCTGCTGGAGCTTCCTTCATTGCTTCAATTATTTCCAAGGATTTTTCAAGAGTATGGACAGGATATTTAGTTGTATTTTTTTCTTCGGTATCCAAGTCAAACACTTCCTTTATTATATTAATCTTGAAATAACTTTGATATAAGTAATAAATGTCTAATAGGAGCATATTAAATCTTCAATAATTTTGTTGCTTTATTTAGAATATCATTTCATAAATTAGAATGCAACATTCTATTGTTTGCTAACTGAATTTATACCACTGATTCATAATTTGAAGCGATTCAGTGCTTCTATATAGCACAGGGAGATGTTCTGAAGTGACTTTTCTGTGCTGTTATCAAAGAACTGGGTGAAGTCAACAAGAAATGTGTCAGAAGAACCGTCCCCGTGACACGTTAGTTTGACAGGTATTTTCTTCCGATTTATAATATCGTATATCGATATCGTTATTCTATTTTAAGGGTGATTTTGATGAAACAGCAGATCCTGCGGAAGTTATTTCTTGGGTTTATCCAGCTTCATATCCTCTACCATGCTCAGAAGGAGTCGGTTTACGGTGTTTTCATGATCGATGAGCTGAAAAGCCACGGTTATGACATTAGCGCCGGTACCCTCTACCCTATCCTGAACAGCCTGGCGGCGGGAGGGCTGCTGACCAAAACCAACCGGCTGGTCGGCGGCAAGATTCGCAAGTACTACCGTATTACTACGGCTGGTAAAAAGGTATTACGGGAAGCGACGGCCAAGGCGGAAGAGTTGGCCAGGGAACTCAGGCAGAGCTGAGCAAATTTATTGCAGCGAGGTGTAAACAGTGTTCAAGTTAAATAATGTGCGCTATAAAAATATTGTTAGCGTCGATGAGCTTTCCATCGATGAGGGTCAAACCACCTGCATCGTCGGCGAAAGCGGCAGCGGTAAGACAACCATGCTGAAGCTGCTGAACCATATGATTGATTACAGCGAGGGTTCAATTTTTTATAAGGGTAGTGATCTAAAAAACCTCGATGCGGTTTTGCTCCGCAGGGAAGTGATTTTGCTGCCCCAGGTTCCGGTTATTTTTCCGGGCACGGTGAGGGATAATCTATTGATCGGCCTCTCTTTTGCCAAAAAAGAACCGGTGACCGACGAACGGCTGCTTGAAGAGCTTGCGAAGGTAGGCCTTCAACAAAAGGAGCTCGACGAGGATGCCGAACCGCTTTCGGGGGGCGAGAAGCAGCGTCTGGCTTTGATCCGGGTAATCCTGATGGAGCCTGAGGTTCTGCTGCTCGATGAACCTACCTCCGCAGTCGATGACGATACGGAGGATAAAATCACCGCCTATATTAACGATTACCTGGCGGCCGGTAATCGAACGCTCGTGCTGGTTACCCATTCCAAACCGCTTGCCAGAAGTATGGGGAAAAAAATTGTTACCGTTTACAACGGCAGAATCACAGACATTGAGGAGGTGGCCTGAGCAATGAACGAAATAGTTCAAATCGGCCCGCTACGCCTGCTTTCTGCCTATGTGTTCATCCTGCTCCTTTTGTTCCTGACCAGAAATCTGGGCATCAGGAAGGAAAAGGAGATTATCATCTCGACCGTGCGGATGACCCTGCAGTTGCTGGCAATGGGCTACATTCTGGTTTACATCTTTGATTACAGCCGTTTCTACATCACCCTGCTGATTTACGCGGTGATGATATTCTTTGCGATCCGCAATATCTTCAGCCGGGTCAAAACACCGGTTAATGCTAAGCTGCGCAAAGTAATTATGGTCTCGATGATATCGGGCACCGTGATCACCGCCTTCTATTTTTTGCTGCTGGTGATCAATATTGAGCCCTGGTACGAGCCGCGCTATTTTATACCGATTGCCGGCATGATCATCGGCAACTCGATGACCGGTGTGTCACTGGGTGTGGAGAGGATGATCGGTGAGATGAAGGCCAGAAAACAGCTGGTTGAAGGGGCCCTCATGCTTGGAGCAACTCCCGGGGACGCAACTTTGCCTATCATCAAAGATGTTTTTACATCGGCAATCATGCCCACCCTTAATTCGATGCTCGGCATGGGAATCATCTTTTTACCCGGCATGATGACCGGACAGATCCTGGCCGGCATGTCGCCCCTGATTGCCATCGAGTATCAAATTGCCATCATGCTGGCCATCCTGGGCAGTGTTTCGATTACTTTATACATGCTGATTCGCTTCGGCTATCTTACTTTTTTCAATAAGTGGAGCCAGCTGGAGGAAAGTGAAGTTAGCAATGCACACAGGGGGACAAACCATAAAGTATTGACACCGTGAGTCAGTAGTGGTAATATGTCACTAATGACATAGCAACAAAAGGGAGTGTTTTAGGATGTGTGAGAGTGAAAACTGCCATTGTGAAGGATCGGGTCTGAAAGTCGAGGGTTTCATTGTCCCCTGTATTCTCTTTCTTTTAAAAGAAAAACCGGCCCACGGTTATGAAATTATGGATAAGTTGGGTAACCTGGGCTTTCTGGATAGCCTGCCTGACCCAAGCGTTGTTTACAGGCACCTGCGCAATCTTGAGGAAGAAGGCAAGGTTAAGTCGGAGCTGGTGCCCGGAAGCGGAGGGCCGGCCCGCAAGGTCTACTCAATAACACCAGGTGGCGAGGATTACCTGGAGATGTGGATTCTAAAAATCCGCCGCCGTAAGGCTAGCCTCGAAAGTTTTCTAAAGCTATACGAGGAAACTTACCCTGCTGATAATATTTAATATGCCTGCGCTGTTCGGCAGACTAATAAAGAAAAGAGATGTTGGCTAATGAAGACTTATAAAATCAGTGAGCTGAAAGCATTTACCCCTGAGAACTTCAACAAAAAAGAGTTGCAAGTTACCGAGCAATCAAAAGTGCTTTTAATCTTTTTTGAGTCTGGCCAGGCGGTAGATCCCTGCGTGATGAGCCGCAATACCATGTTTTATATTATAGAAGGCGAAGGCTTTGTAAAAGAGGTTGATATTGAAGAACCTGTTTCAGAAGGATCACTGGTTATCATCGAACCCGGGCTGGAAAGACAGCTTGTCGCGAAAACTGAAATGGTTGTGCTGGCAGTTCAGTATGCCTAAATAAAAAATATCAAAGGCAGGTAAATAAAGATGACTACTCTGGTGATCTATATTATTCTATTTATCCTGCTGGCTTTATCTTTAATTAAAGACCGGCAAAAAACCGGCAAAGCTTTCAAGGTTGCCGGAAAAGCATTTTGGAAGATGGCTCCCGGCCTGCTGGCCATTATCGGTGTGGTGGGGCTGATTCTGGGCATCCTGCCGCCCGAGACGATAACTCGATTAGTCGGAGCCGAGGCTGGCTTTGCAGCAACTGTCACTGCCGCCCTTATCGGAGCGCTCACCCTGATTCCGGCGCTGATTTCCTTTCCCCTGGCCGCTTCACTGCTTCGTTCCGGAGCAACTGTTACAACGATCGCCGCTTTTATCACCACCCTGGTGATGGTCGGTTTCGTAACGGCCCCGCTGGAAATTAAAGCACTTGGAAGAAAATTTACCCTGCTTCGCAACAGCTTCAGTTTTCTGGCTGCTTTGCTAATAGCCCTGATAATGGGGGTGGTTTTGAAATGATGATCATCAAGAAGTTTAGAGCCCCGTTAATTTTAGCCCTGATATTCCTGGTTCTCGCCTTCTGGTGGCCGGAGATCGCCAATCGCACGGCAGCTGTTTCTTTTAGCTATCTTAAAGAAATGGCCATGATTATTCCCGCTATTTTCATCTTGATGGGTCTGCTGGAAGTATGGGTACCCAAAGAGAAGATCAAACAGTTGATCGGCCGAGGATCCGGTATTAAGGGCATGTTCTTCTCTTTTTTGATGGGCACTCTGCCAACTGGCCCTTTGTATATCGCCTTTCCTCTGGCCGGATCGCTTATTCACAAAGGAGCGAGGATTTCAAATATTGTTATCTTTCTTGGCGCCTGGGCGGCGATCAAAATTCCTCAGTTGGTGGCAGAAACGGAATTCCTGGGGCTGCAGTTTACAGCCCTGCGCTTCGTTTTAACCTTGACTGCGGTAATTGTCATCGGGTTGATTCTGGAAAAATTAATCAGTACAGACGAAATACCGGCCATGACAGAACAGAATGAATGAGGTGAGTGAGGCAAACCGATCAGGCTGAAATGAAATTTTACACCGACCGTGGCTGTGCAATTTTGTATCTTTTAATGTTAACTCGAATTTAACTAACATAAGGATCTTTAGTTAGTCTAATTACCGCACAAGAGAACCGTCCCCGTGTGCGGTCCCCTTGTGCGTTTTTTTAATTATTATTGGCCGATACCGAGGCCAGGGATGGCGTTTAGGTTTAGGGGGGCGAAGTTTCGATTGAGGTAGAGCGGGTAAGCGGCAGCGGCAATCATCGCTGCATTGTCGGTGCAGAGTTCAAGGGGCGGGTAGTAGAGCTTGGCGGAGGGTAGTGATTCGGAAAGGCGAGCAGAGAGTCGGCTGCGCAGGCGACTGTTGGCGGCCACTCCGCCGGCCAGCATTACTGCCTTGGCTTTGTATTCGGTGGCGGCATCTACTGTTTTTTCAACCAGAACTTCAACCAGTGCTTCCTGAAAGGAGGCAACCAGGTCGGGGATATTTATTTCCTCACCGCGCCTGTTGGCATGGTAGCGGTGATTTATCACAGCTGTTTTCAGGCCGCTGAAACTGAAATCAAATCGACTTTTTTCATCGAGCCAGGCCCGGGGGAACTCGACTGCGGTGGGATCCCCGGCCATGGCCAGTTTATCGATCAGGGGACCTCCTGGATAGCCTAGCTCAAGCACGCGGGCTACTTTATCATAGGCCTCGCCGGCGGCGTCGTCGCGGGTCCGGCCGAGTGAGGTTATTTTGCCTTCTTCTTCAAGGAGGAGCAGTTCGGTATGGCCTCCGGAGACGATCAGGACTACAGCCGGAAACTGGCGGGATGCGCCGTCCAGGTAATTTGCAAAAAGGTGAGCTTCCAGGTGGTTAACGGCGAGTAGGGGTAGGCGCAGGGCGTAGGCCAGCGCTTTGGCTGTTGCCACGCCGACCAGCAGGGCGCCGACCAGGCCAGGACCGTGTGAAACGGCAACAGCATCAAGGTCTTTGAAGGTTAGTCCTGCTTGCTTAAGGGCTTCGTCGATCAGGGTGTTGATCAACACCAGGTGATGGCGGGATGCAATTTCCGGAACCACTCCCCCGAACCGGGCATGAAGCTCTACCTGGGAGGAAACAAGGCTGCTTCTGATCAGCCTTCCATCGGTGACAACCGCAGTTGATGTTTCATCACAGGAGGTCTCAATCCCCAGGATATTTACTTCTTCAGTTTTCATCAGGCTTCCCCTCCCCTCTTCTGCCGAAAATCTTGACGATATCCTTGGTCATAATCAGGGCATCTTCGTCTGTATAGTAGTTTTTTCTTCTTCCACGCACCCTGAAGCCCAGTTTTTCGTAGAAAGCGATCGCTGATTTGTTGCTGGGTCTGACCTCAAGGGTTATGGCGTTTACATCGTACTTACATGTCCTGTCCAGTAAAGCTCTGACCAGGCGGGTGGCAATTCCATGACGGCGATACTCCTCGCCTACGGCCAGCGTTGTGATGTGAACCTCGTCGATGATGACCCATGCGCCGATATAGCCAATTATCCTGTCTTCGTGGCGGGCTACAAGGTAGTTGGCCAAGCGGTTCAATTCGAGCTCGGTGCGGAAGGACTGCAGGGGCCAGGGGTCTTCAAAGGAGGCTTGCTCCAGAGCGGCCACCGCCTCTACATCATCAACAAGCATGGGTACTATCGCTACATTCAGATCATGCATGATGTTAACTGCCAGTCCTCTCTTTCTTTTCGGTCAGTCTTTCCGCTTCGGGGCGTCTTAAATACTGCGGTAGTAGATCGTTGTATGATACCGGCGGGTTGGCAGTCAGGAGCTGGCCTCCGCGAAAGGCAACCAGGGAAGCTCGGCAAATCCTAAGTTGGGGCGGCCCGATAACTGCTTTGCCTGGTAGAGCTTTCTCCAGCTCTGCAGCATAGCTGTTTAAACCCTCACCGATGAAGTTAACCGGCTCGTGATATTTTTCTAGAGCTAAGGTAAGTTCGCTAAGTGATAAAGCAGCTGGTTCAATCAAGGTTTCGAGGTTTGCGGGATTGGCGAAGGGGCGCCTATACAGGGCGGTATAGACCTGGCTGCGCCGAGCATCAAGGAGGGGGCAGATCAGGGCGTTTGGAACGGTAATTGCTTCAGCTAAAGCTTCAAGGGTTCCGACTCCCACTACCGGGATGTCCAGCCCCTGGGCTAAGGCGCGGGCGGTTGAAATGCCGATGCGCAGGCCGGTAAAAGAACCGGGACCGGCGGCCACGGCCACTGCTTCCAGCTGCTCGCGCTCGATACCGCTTTCGGTGAGCATTTGATCAAGCAGAGGCATCAACCGCTCCGAATGAGTCTTCTTTATGTTCAAAGTCAACTCGGCCAGCAGCTTATCACCCTGCAGCAAGGCTACACTACAAGCTAAAGTCGTTGTATCTATGCCAAGAATCAACAGGGCCATTTCCTCCCATTTCGTGTCGCAGGGACGGTTCTCCTGACACACTTCCTAATGCTCAACTTATTTTTTTGTCGCAGGGACGGTTCTCCTGACACACTTCCTAATGCTCAACTTATTTTTTTTATGTTGCACCAATGCAACATCTATAGAATTTATCCCCGATACATTATACTATTTTAAAAATAATGTCGCCATTTCGTCAGGTAAAATAAACTTTATCCTCTCAAATACTCAACCCTCTTGTGCTATATAAACGTAAAAGCGATTGAAAATGTGTCAAGAGAACCGTCCCCGTGACACATTGAGGGTGCCGTCGGTGTGCCAGGTGATGTTTTCGATTACGGTTTCTACTATTTTTGAGGGGTAGGTACCGTGGGGGGTGAACCTTATGCGGCGGCCTTCTCCCTTTTCGTCGTAAAAGAGCTCGATATCGATCTTCAGATATTCGGGGGGAAGCAGATCGGGAAGGCGTTCGGGCCATTCGATAAAGGCGATCCCGTCACCAGGCAGGTACTCGTCAAAACCAAGTTCGATTATATCTTCGTCGGATGATAAGCGATAGAAATCGAAATGGTAGACCGGCAGGCGACCGTTGTAGATCTTTAGCAAGACAAAAGTCGGGCTGGAGACCCGATCGGTTACTTCAAGACCACGGGCGGCGCCGCGGGTAAAAACGGTCTTTCCCGCGCCAAGTTCCCCCTGCAGGGCAACCACAAGGGGTTTATCGAGGTAACGGCCAAAGAGTTCTCCGATGTAGGCGGTCTCTTCTTCCAGCCTGGTGGTTATATATGCTTCTGCCTGGCGCATTGTACCGTTTTTTTTCATTTTGGGCACCTATTGTACATGGTTTTATTTACATAAACCAAGTATCTATTGATTTCTTTCTTATTCTAAAACCTTAAAACCATACTGTTGGAAGTGGCGATCGAACGTAAAGGCTTCATTCAAACTAAGACGATTCATAACAACAAAACTAACAGCATCTGTCAGAGAATAATTTTTATCGTTATTCTTTTTTAATAGTTTTAAGGCATTGTTTTCATCTTCGAATGTTACCCATTCGACATGCCACGATTGTTCTTCGAGAAATTGCATCGCTAAATCTCTATTAGCTTTACTGAGCAATAATGCATGTGTCTCCAGTCGAATGATATTTGTTGTAACAAGAGCAGCGTTCTGTTCTGAGAGCTTTTTAAATATTTTTATTGCTTGATTATGATATCCGTCCTTAATATTAAAAAGTGCTGCAAATGCTGAAGTATCAGTAAATATTATTCTCATCATTATCAACCGTTTCAGCAAAATATTTATCATGATTTTCCGACAGATCTTCAGGCCCGGCAAATGAACCAATTAAGCTATAAATACTACTTTTTTTATTTAAAACCGGTAATTGGCCTTTAAAAGCTTTCATCCTGATTTCATTATTATCGAGTACAAGATAAAGCTTACTCCCTGTCATTAATCCCAATTTTTTTCGCACTTCTGCAGGGAGCGTTAATTGTCCTTTGCTACTGATCTTTACGATAAAAGGTTCCATGTATAAGCCTCCTTACTTGTAAGATTTGCTTTACGTTATTATATCACATATGGGTTTGCTATGACATAGGAACCAACAACTTATTCAACTTATCATGTAAAAGAATCTGGTGATTACAACTCTTCCAACAAACCGGTGACTTCTTCCCAGCGATCCATCAGGGAAGTTATTTCTGACCTGGCCTCTTCAAGGCTGGAGCCCAGTTCGGCCAGTTGGTGATGATCTCCATAGCGTGAGGGATCCGAGAGGGTGTTTTCCAGCTCGATGATATTCTCTTCCAAAGCATGAATCTCTTCTTCCAGGCGAGCCTGTTCGTCCTTCAATCGGCGGATTCTGCGCTGTTCTTCCTGACGGCGGCGGTGTTCTTCCTGCCTTCTTGCTTTATCATCCAGCTTTGACTGTTCATCTTTCTTCGGTGCTGCTGCGCTGTTTTCTTTCAGTTCGAGGTATTCCTCAAATGGCGCATCAAATATCTTAAGTTTACCCTGGTCAAGTTCAAAAACCCGGTTAGCCATGCCTTTAAGAAAGAACCGGTCGTGAGAGACAATAATCAAGGTGCCGGGGTAGCTTTCCAGAACCTTTTCGATTTCTTCCAGGGCAGGCAGGTCAAGGTGGCTGGTCGGCTCATCCATTAGAAGGCAGTTCCCGGTGCTCAAGGCCAGGCGGGCCAGGGCGAGGCGGCTTTTCTCCCCCCCGCTCAAATCGCGAACCTGCTTGAATACGTCATCTCCGCGGAAGAGGTAGCGTCCCAGGTGGTTGCGGGCCTGTTTGACATCAAATTCAGAGACTGAAGTTATCGCTTCGACCAGGTTCTGCCGGGGCTCGAGCTGCTCCTGCTCCTGGGAGAAATAGACTACACGGGTGGACGGGCCGAGACGAATTGAGCCGGTAGAGGGCTTGAGCGCACCGGCGATCATCTTCAGCAGGGTCGATTTGCCTGCTCCGTTGGGGCCAACCAGGGCGATGCGATCCCCCCAGTTAATCTCAAAGGATAAGTCGGCAAATAGAGTGCGGTCAGGGAAATCGATGCCGACTGAATCGAAGATGATTACCTGCCTTCCGCTGCGCCCGCTGTATCCAAGCCCCAGCTTAAAGCTTTTTTGATCCGCCACCCGTTCGACCGTTTCCAGCTTATCAAGGCGTTTCTGGCGGCTGCGGGCCTGGCGCTTGGAACGTTCGTCCGCTTTCGCCTCGCGGACAAGGCGCTCCTCCCGTTCTTTAAGCAGTTTCTGGTGCTGATATTCCCTGTCAAGGCTTAGTCGTTCCTGTTCTAGCTGATGCTGGTAGGCGCTGTAGTTGCCGATGTAGCTTTTGATGTCATGGCGACTGAGGGCAAAAATACGGCTAACTACCCGGTCCAGGAAGAACCGGTCGTGACTGACCACCAGGAGGGCACAGGGCAGGTCGCGCAGGAACTTCTCCAGCCATTCGAGGGCTGACAGGTCGAGGAAGTTGGTCGGCTCATCGAGCAACAAAAGGTCGAGGTCCTGGAGGAGTAAGCCGGCCAGGCGCGCCCTTGTTTTTTCCCCGCCGCTGAAGGATGAAAGCTCGCGATCGAGGTCACCTTCTTCAAAGCCGAGCCCGCGGGCTACAGAAAGCAGCCTGCTTTCTACCTGGTAGCCCCCGTTTTCTTCAAACCGGGAGGTCAGGGTGGCATATTTTTCAAGTAAATCCTCCGGGGATTTTCCTTCCCTTTCCGCCCGGGAAGCAATCTCCTTTTCAAGGGCGGCGATTTCATCCCTGAGATCAAAGAGATGCTTCAGGGGGTAGCGCAGGTGGCTGAGCAATGTTCCATCAGGGATGGCCCGGGGCTCCTGGGGCAAATAGCCGATACGGGTGCCGCGGGAAAGATGCACTGAGCCAATGTCTGCTTCCAGTTCACCGACCAGAATTTTAAGCAGAGTGGTTTTACCCGACCCGTTGGGGCCGATCAGGCCTGCTTTTTCACCGGGTTGCAGTTGGATGGTAATGCCGGTAAGGATCGATTCGGCACCGTATGACTTGCTGATTTGTGATAGGTTTAGTAAAGGCATCTAAGTTCCTCGATTAGTAACTATAGGCATCCGGTGGCGATAAAACCAATCCCGGAATATATGAAAAATGTTTTATATTTTTTGATACCAGGGAGGCATTGACTATGACAGCGGATGCAGCAATTACTGCATCGGGCATTTCCAATCCATTGTTTTTCCGATATCGGGCAATCAATCTACCGGCAAGTTGAGCAACCGGTGAATTTAATTCAATTCGCTGCAAACTACTTAAGAGTATCTTGATCTTCTTTTCTTGTTCTAAACTCATCCGCTCAACCGAATAAAGTTCAATCTCAGTGATTGCTGAATAGAATCCGTTAAACTCTTCATTAAAAATTATTCTCCTGATTAGCTCTGCCTCTTCTGACTGACCGCGCAGATAATTTATAAATATATCGGTATCTAACAATAAGCTGGCTTTACCAAACATCACGAGTTCCACCTTTTCTTATATCACGGACGTATTCGGCACCATCTACTTCCAAATCATGCCAGCTTCCCCTGAGTTCCTCGAATATATTTTTTAGTTCTTCCGGATCATATTTTTTACTTGGATAAATAATCAGGCTGTCACCACTATCAATAATTGAAATTTCATCTCCAGGTTCAACGTGCATCCTTCTTCGGAAATCGACAGGGATAGATATTTGACCTTTTGATGATATTTTAACTTTCACCAAAATACACCTCCTGCTTTACAAGTAAGACTATTTTAACTTAATAACCCTTATTGATCAAGTAGGTAGCTATGCAAATTGAAATTATTTATTCACTTTGAAGTTTCCGAACTTGGCGGGCGATGCTCAGGCAGCAGGTGAGGCCGGGGGATTCCATGCCGAGCAGGTTGATCAGGCCGGGTAAGCCGCGGGAGCTTTCTTCGGTGATGATGAAGTCGCGGAAGGGTTCCCCGGGGCCTGAAAGCTTGGGGCGGATACCGGCCATGTCGGGTTCGGGATCATTTGGTTCGATAAAGGGAAAAAATGGTTTGACGGCGCTGTAGAAATCGGCTGCGTGGGTCAGCTCTATTTTGTATTCCGGCTCATCAGTGTAGATAGTATTCGGGCCGAGCAGCAGGCGGCCGTCGAGGCTTTTAGTTAGATGAATACCGAGTCCTGTTAACTCATGCAGGGGCGGCGGGTATACCAGGTGATTAACCAGTGATGCTTTCGAGGAGGGCAGGCTGAAATATTCTCCCTTGCAGTAGTGCTGGCGGTAGGCTGCCTGGTCGATATCGATGCCTGCCAGGGAGGCAACCTGATCTGCCTGCAGACCGGCAGAGTTCACCAGGTTGATACAGTCGATAGTATCCAAGCTGCCATCTGGGTTTTGAAAAGTGATCCGGTAACTGTCAGAGAGTTTTTCAATATCTTTAACCTGGTGGCAGTAGGCCATGAGAACACCGTTTTGCTGTGCCAGGTATTCGAGTCGATCCATCAGGGTGTGAGAGTCTAATATGCCGGTGGAAGGAGAAAACAGGGCCCGTTCAGCCTTGATGTGCGGCTCCAGGCGGGAAATCTGCGCAGGGGCAAGATCTTCGAGATCATCTACCCCGTTGGAAACCGCCTGAGATAGCAGGTCGTCAAGGGAGGCCGATTCTTCGGGGGTGTTGGCTACTATCAGCTTGCCTGTGCGGCGGTAGGGGACTGACCATTTTTCGCATAAACTGTAGAGCAGTTCTTTGCCTTCCACACAGAGCCGTGCTTTCAGGGTGCCTCTAGGGTAATAGATTCCGGCGTGTATCACTTCGCTGTTGCGGCTTGAAGTTTCACGGCCAAAGCTTTCGTGCTGTTCCATAACTACAATATAAGAGCCGGGGCTTCCGGCTGAAAGCTCGGCAGCTACAGCCAGACCGATCACCCCGGCACCGATTATTAGTGTGTTGACTTTATCCATTTATATTAAGTTCCTTTTACAGCCTTCACATCAATTTTCTTTATATCCTGTTTGACTTTGTTTGGAATAGTTACTTCAAATATTCTATTCTTCATTGAGTTCTTTCTCGAGTTCATCAAGTGTTACATATTTACCTTTTGATACATCCTCGCCAGCATCCTTAGTCATTTTCAAGAGAGCAGTCGCCAATTCTTTCTTTTTCTCTGCAATTTTATCATCCAATTCATAAGGAGCGCAACCTTCATTAATCAGATCTCGTTTAATTAGATCATCCAGATCATCGTATATATCACGCTTTGAAATAAGAATTCTGTCATTGTTTATAACTTCAATATTAACTATATCTTTCGGCTTTAAATTAAGCTTTTCACGTATGTTTTTTGGGATAGTTAGCTGTCCCCGATCATTTAACTGAGCATTATTCATCTTTTCACCCCTCCATTACTTCATCATTTCAGTATTTCAGCATACTGATATTATGATTATATCATAGAAGGACATTTTGTTGAAATCAGCAGATCGTTTTGATCGCCTGGCGGAGCTGGCCCAGTTTGTGGTCGGCTTCCGATGCCGTGGGCGCGCTTACCGAGAGGTAGAATTTTACCTTTGGTTCGGTGCCGGACGGCCTGACGGCAAACCAGGAACCGTCTCCCAGGGTGTAGTGGAGAACCTTCGATTTGGGCAGGGTTAACTCGAATTCCCGGTTATTGGCGAGATCCCACCCCTTGCTTAATTCGTAGTCCCTTTTCTCAATCACCTGATTACCGGCAACTTCGGCAGGCAGATTACGAAAAGCCTTCACATGACGGTCGGCCAGTGAGATATCCTTCAGTTCCACGGTGAGCAGATCTTCCCGGAAGAATCCAAATCGGCGATGGAGCATATCAAGCACGTCGAGCAAACTCTTACCTTGCTGCTTGTAGAAAGCGGTCATCTCGGCGATCAGCAGGGAAGCTATAACGGCGTCTTTGTCGCGGACGAAGGTTCCGGCCAGGTACCCATAGCTTTCTTCGTAACCGAAAATGAAGTCAAAGGTATCTTCTTCTTCAAATTGCCTGATCTTGTCCCCAATAAATTTAAAGCCAGTCAGGGTTTCCACAATATGCAAATCATACGATTCGGCCACTTTCCGGCCGAGGTCCCCGGTAACAATTGTTTTGACCAGGGCGGGACTAATCGGCATCTTACCGCTGCTTACAAGGTTGCTGCAGATATATTCGATGAGCAAGGCGCCTACCTGGTTGCCGCTCAAGATTACATAGCGCCCGAAGGTGTCACGGACGGCTGTGCCCACGCGATCGCAGTCGGGATCTGTGGCGAGGATCAGGTCGGCTTTTACTTCTGCCGCTTTTTCCAGGGCCATCTGGAGGGCTGCCGGATCTTCGGGGTTGGGCACCCTGACCGTACTGAATTCGGGGTCTGCTGTCATCTGTTCTTCAACCAGGACAAGGTCTACACAGCCCATGCTGGTAAGCAGGCCAGGGATGAAGACAGAACCTGTCCCGTGCAGCGGAGTGAAAACCGCCTTCAGGCACTTCTCCGGTTTGGTCAGGGAGAGACTCTTTACCTTTTCCAGGTAATACTTATCAAGGGCGGGATCGATTGCCTTGATCAATCCCTGGTTAACCGCCTCTTTGAGGGGGATGGTTTTTACATCATCAAAAATATCGAGCTGTGTTATCTCGCTGATCAGCTCGTCGATGAATGGGCTGACCGCCTGACCTCCGTCGGAGCTGTAGACTTTGTAACCGTTGTAGTCCGAAGGGTTATGGCTGGCGGTGATCACGATTCCGGCTGCACATTTGAGCTCGCGGGTAGCAAAAGAGAGCAGCGGTGTGGGCCGGATATCTTTGAAAAGCAGGGCTTTAATACCGTTGGCGGCAAGCACCAGGGCGGCCGCTTCGGCAAATTCAGCCGAGTGGTGGCGGGTATCGTAGGCGATGGCCACTTTCGGGGCGCTTTTAGACGGGGACTGTTTGTTTATATAGTTGGCCAGACCCTGGGTAGCCCTGCGAATGGTATAGATATTAACCCTGTTCAGACCGGGTCCGATCAGTCCGCGCATCCCTCCGGTTCCGAATTCCAGTTCATTGCCGAAATGCTCGTCGACAACAACTATATTCTCTTTCATCGCCAGCAGCTCGCGGCGCATGGAGGGCTCGAGTTCGGGATGGGTAATCCATTTTTCGAGCAGGATTTCTGAAGGAGGCTTGATGTAGTCTTCGTCATTAAGCCAGGGTTTGCTCTTGAGCGGGGGCAGTTTCTGCGTATCTTCCTCGTCGGGCAGGGCGCAGAAATCTTTTTCTTCAGTCTCATCCTGAACTTCTCCACTTGGGGGTGAAGGTGAGGGAGTTTCTGGTTCTACGGTTGGTGGAGCAGTGTCTGTGTCCCCTTCGATCAGAGGAGAGGACATATCGGTAACTTCATCTGCAGTTGAGAATTCATCTGAAAGATTTTCGGCATCATAGGGTGTATACGAATCTTTTTCATCTCCGGGTTTAACGTCTCGCCAGGAGGGGAAGGGAATTTCCGGGCCTTCCACGGTACGGGGTGGAATACCGGAGACGGGTTTCGGCGGGGTGGGGATGATTAAAGTGTCTTCGATAGAATCTTCTTCATCTTTTCCAGCCGGCCGAATAACGCCTTCTTCCTCTTCATCAACGTCCTCCTCCGGTTCTTCCTGAGCCGGCTCTTTAAGATCTTTAAAATCGGGCGATGTGTATTTCTGGATCTCCTCTTCGGTTAGCGGCTTGTAGGTGGCATCGCCGGCATCGATTCGGCCGTAAGGCATCAGCTTGGGCTCTTTCGGCGCTTCCTCCTGCAGTTTTTTGACTTCCTCTTTTTGCTCGCCTTCATCGCCTTTTCCCTCTTCAGAAAATTCTTGTTCAGAAGTTTCGGCTGGAGGTGTCTCCTCTTCCGTCATTTCAATTGTTAGTTCATCTGGCACTACCTTTTCTGGCAGATCCCTTTCCGGCAGATCGGTCTCGGGCTTCCCGGTCAATTTCGGACTATCTGTGGGGAGCGACGGCTCGGAGTAAGCTATTTCCGAAGCGGTTCTTTCAGATGTTTCCTGCTTATAGGCCGGCCTCTCAAAGGTCGGGGTTACACTACCTGCACGGCCGTAATCATCTTCATAGCGTTCGATATCGTCCTCACCCAGGTATTCTCCGTACTGGACTTCGATCAGTGTCAGGGGGTCGGGGCCTTTGTTTTCCATGCGGTGGCGACCTTCCTTCGGAATATGGGCTGTTTCACCTTTTTTAACTACAAATACCCGGTCATTAACCGTAACCAGCGCTTCTCCTTCAACGACAATCCAGTTTTCGGAGCGGTGCTTGTGGCTCTGCAGGCTGAGACGGCTTCCGGGGTTGACATTAATCCGTTTGATTTGATAGTTTCCGCCAACTTCAAGCGAGGTATAGCTGCCCCAGGGGCGGTAGATGGTTCTGTGCTCGCGGGCTTCGACTGCTTTTTCCTTTTTCAACTGATCGACTACTTTTTTGACATCCTGGGTGTTGTCGCGGTCACAGATTAGCAGGGCATCTTCGGTATCGATCACCACCATGTTGTTCAAACCAACAGTACCGACCAGTCGGGAAGTTGAGATAATCAGGCTCTTTTCGGTTTCGAAGGGGATAACATTGCCCCTGATGTAATTTAAGTTTTCATCTTTTTTGGTGATCTGGTAGTAAGCATCCCAACTGCCGAGATCGCTCCAGCCGATATCGGTGGGAATGACCGTAACATCGCTGGCCGCTTCGAGGATGCCGTAGTCGATCGATATCTTCTGCAGTGCGGGGTATATTTCATCCAAATTTCTTAAACTCGGAAGGTAGATTTTTTTCAGGGAATCGTACATTTCCGGAAGCAGCTCTTCATACTTATCCAATAAATCGCCAACGTTGAAGATGAACATGCCACTGTTCCAGAGATAGCGGTTATCAAGCATGTAAATCTTCGCCGTAGGCAGATCAGGTTTTTCAACAAAGCGGTGAATCTTGAAGGTATGATCGTCGAGTTTTTCCCCGGTACAGATGTAGCCATAACCAGTTTCAGGGTAGGTCGGTTTGATACCGAAGGTAACCAGACCATATTCCTCGGCGGCCTTCTCCCCCTGCTTCATTAGTTCGACAAACTGGGCATGATCGGGAATGAGGTGATCCGATGGCAATACAGCCATTATTTCGTCTGGACCCGATTCGTAGTCAAGTAAAGTAGCGGCAAGTCCGATGGCCGGAGCGGTGTTGCAGGCCTCCGGCTCTTCGAGAATACGGATTTTCGAATGGCCAAGCTGCATGATCTGGCGGCGGATTTCGTCTGCCTGTTCAAAATGTGTAATGACAATAATTTTTTCTTCCGGGACGGCAGCGAGAACCCTTCTGACAGTAGCCTGAATCAAGGTCAGGTTGATATTCTTCAGCGGGGAAGTTGTGTCGAGCGTCTCTCCCGCGGTATGAGCTTTGATTTCTCCCTTAAGTGTCTTTAAGTTTTCCGGCAGCTGAAGAAACTGCTTGGGATAGAGTTCGCGGCTGATCGGCCATAGCCTGGTACCGCTGCCACCGGCAAGGATTATAGCATACATAAAATTCCCTCCTTTTCGTGTCACAGGGACGGTGTGTCACGGGGACGGTTCTCCTGACACACTTTTCTGTTTTAAATTCATTCAATTCTTAACCAAGACTTATGGTTACGTCCCCGGAAAAGCTTTCTATCTATCTTTGCAAAATCGCTGGCCCATTTTTCAAGCTTGCTACAGAAGTTCACAATACCTTTGTCTACGTATCTTTTTTTACATAAAGTTTTATAATGCTTCCTAAGCTATATATTAGAAGTCTGATAATATATTAGTTTAACTTTGTCATCGTCAACACAGAAGAACCGTCCCCCTGTGCTGTTTTGTGACACAAGAGAACCGTCCCCGTGTGTTATTTTTTGGTGAGGTTTAGCTGTTGCTGCTGTTGGAATAGGCCCTGGTGAGCGACCAGGTGGACTCGCTGTAGAGCAAGCAGCAGGGATACCAGTGATTCGCCTCCCTGGTTCTGGTTGATTCCGCCGGGCTGCAGTCCGTCATAGCAGGCGCCGCTGTGAAAATCGTAAAGCGGCTGCTTGACATCGTTGCTGCCGAAAAACCAGTTGAAGGCCCATTCCATCTGCTTAAGCCAGCTTGATTCACCGGTTAACACGTAAGCTTGATAGCAAGCATCGGTTATCGCCGTAGCATCGAGTGACTGCTGGTCGAAGCGGGCTTTTGTCCCGCCTTTTTTATACCATCCATCGTTTCCGACCAGGGAAAGGTGTCCCCCTTCCGGGCTGGTCTGCACTTTTATCAACCACTGCAGGCTCTTTATGCCTGCATCAAACATCTCTTCATGATCAAGGTAACTGCCGGCAATGATCATAGCCTGGGACAGACGGGCATTGTCGTAGGCCAGAATATCCTCACACCAGTACCACTCTTCGGTGGCGTTTTCCCTGAAGAGATCATAGATTTTTTCACTCAGTTCGGTCATCAGGTCGCGCACCCGGGCATCTCCCCCGAAGCGGCGCAGGTAGTAGTTGGCACCGATGGTCGAAAAGGCCCAGGCCCGGGGAGATGTAAATTTAGCCGGGGTATGAGCGATTTCTTTGAAGAGCCTGGTAGCCAGACCTAGAATATGATCGTTTGGCGGGTGGGCAACAGTATAGCCGAGAGCCCACATGGTGCGGCCGTGGCTGTCTTCGGAGCCAACATCTTCGAGCCAGCTGCGGTTAAAGCTCATGAAGTTGCGCATCCACTTCTTCTTCCGGTTGCAGGCGTGGTAGAGAAAGCTTAAATATGTATTGAGCAGGGGCAAAACCTGATCATCTTTTAACAGGCGGTAGTTCATCACCGCAGCAATCAGGGCCCGGGCATTGTCATCGGTACAGTAACCGTGGTTGCGATCCGGTGTGGCAAAAAGGGCATGCTGGAAGATACCAGTATCGTCGGTAATGTTCCGCAGGTGCTTTAGGTTAACTTCAGGCAGAATGGCCCTCTCTGTTACATCGGTGCTCTGCACGGTGCGAATAAACATATCACCAAAGTTGAAACGAGCCTGCTCGAAAGCGGCAGCATAGCTGCGGCCAACTTCCTTCCAGATCATCTGACGGCCGTACTGGTAGGAGTTCTTGCGCATACGGTTACGCCATCCCTCGTCGCTGAGCAGGTCGATAATAGCCTCCGCCATGGCATCACTATCCTTGAAGGGCACCAGTTTACCCCGGCCGTTATCCAGCAGCTCTTCGGCATAGATGTAGGGAGTGGAGATAATCGCTTTACCGCATGCCAGCGCGTAGGCGAGCGTTCCGGAAGTAATCTGTTCCCGGCTTAAATAGGGGGTGATATAAATGTCGGTGGCTACCAGGAACTGGACCAGCCTCTCCACCGATACATACTGGTTGTAGAAGGCAACGTTTTTATCCAGACCTTTATCCTGAACCATTTTCTGCAGCATGTGGCGGTATTCCTCACCGTAACGCCGCTTCACCTCGGGATGGGTCGCACCGAGAATGATATAGAGGACGTCTGGGTGGACTTCGACCACATTTTCCATGGCTGCCACAGAATATTCAAGTCCCTTGCTCGGGCCGAGCAGGCCGAATGTAAACAGGACCTTGCGCCCCTCAGCCTGGAACTGGTCTTTGTAGTAGGATGAATCGAGAAATGGGACATCGGGAGCGCCGTGGGGGATAAGCAGGATCTTCTCGTCAGGAACACGGTAAACCCTGGTAAGAATATCGACGGCAGCCTGCGCCATTACTACCACGTAGACCGATAGTTCACAGATACGCATCAGGGTCTGTCTCTGTCCGGCAGAGGGCTCTTCCAGAACTGTATGCAAAGTGGTGATGGCCGGTTTCTTCAGGCCGGACAGGAGCGAGATAATATAGTTGCCATCTTCGCCACCGAAAATGCCGTACTCGTGCTGAATTGAGACAGCATCAACAGGGGAATGGTTGATGAAGTCAGCCGCCCGCTGGTAGTCGCTGCGGTACTGATCACGGATATGAAAGGTTACCTCACGACCGTAGTTAAAGTCGTCGTTGGCGCTATTGAGGGCAACCACTTCAAAATTGCTCTGCTCCCCGGCGGAATCACCGGTTACATAAAGGTCTTTAATACTGTTTAAGAGATCCCCGCAGAAGGTGGCTATGCCGCACTGGCGCGGAGGGTAGGTGGAGATAAATGAAACCTTAACCGGTCGTAATATCTTACCTGGATGCATTGCGGTCACCTCACTTATCGAAGTCAGAAGCCGTAATCAGGAAGCTTATTTCAGATCATTTCAGGTTTCTTAAGTTACTTGTGAATTTCTTATCTTCTATTATACCAGTTAAAAGATATGAAGGGTAAGGTCAAACCGGGTGGTTAGCTGATTATCTTCCTGTAGACCTCTATGTAGCGATCGACCATGATATCGATGGTAAAATTCTCTACAACCCGCTGCCGGCACTTCCGGCGGTCGATATTATCGAGCTTGTAGAGAGTGCCGTTGGCTTCGTCGAGATCGCCGACCAGAAATCCGGTTTCACCGTCGACGATCAGCTCGGACATGGAACCTCGGTTGAAGGCGATGACCGGTGTGCCGCAGGCCATCGATTCTACCACACTGATACCGAAGGGCTCGTCAAAATTGATCAGATGCAGCAGGGCACGGGCTTCGCCGAGCAGCTTTCCCTTGCTACCTGGGCCGACCGGGCCGATGTAGCGTACTGTTTCATCGTCGAGGTACGGGGCGACGTAACGATCGAAATAGTTTTGGTCCTGAATTATCCCGGCGATCACCAGCGGTAAGCCGGCCTGCTTGGCCAGACGGATCGATTCGTAAACTCCCTTGTCGTGATGAATGCGGCCGAAGAATAGCAGGTAACCTTCGGGTGACTGAGCGGTCGAGAAGCTTTCGCTGAAAGGATAATCTGCAACGGGAATGCCGTGGTAGACCGTTGCGGCGTAATCGAGATCGGGATGTCGGTCTGCTTCGCTGATCGCCACGTAGTGGGCCTTCCCGTTGTACTTGCGGAAAACAGGCAGAATCCGCGGAGAAGAAAAACCGTGGATGGTAGTCAGAACAGGTGTGCTAACCAAGCCTGAATAGCTTAAGGGTAAAAAATCGAAATTGTTATGGATGAGGTCATAGCGACCCGCATTTTCGAAAACCTCCGAGATGTGGAGACATTCCCAGACTTTCGGTTCCAGCTCGGGGTCCTCGGACCAGGGTCGTGGCGCCACCGCTTCGAGTTTAGCCCTGGTGAGAGAATCGGCCGTAGCATAGAGGGTAACGTCAATGCCGCGCCTGACCAAACCTTCAGTGAGCATGCTGACCACCCACTCCCAGGGTCCGTAGTGTCGGGGTGGGGTACGCCAGGATATGGGGGCCAGCATCGCAATTTTCATCATCAGATGACGCAGAAACCCTCCTCTTTCGAATCACTGCAGCTTTTCAGGTAATCAAGCAGGTCCTGCAGTTTGGCGGAGGCGACACAGACACTGGTGTCGGCGGCTCCGTAATACATGTTCAGTTCATCGGTGGCGGGATCATGGGTTATTCCGGTCGGGAAGGTTACACCCGGCACATCGCCGACCCTTTCGTAAGGTTCATGAGGGCCAAAGACCCACTGATCGCTGCGCTTGATAATATTCCATGGTTCATCAAGATCGAGCAAAGCCAGGCCAACCCGATAGAGGCTGCCCGAAGCAGTCATGCGCACTCCGTGGTAGATGATCAGCCAGCCTTCACTCGTTTCAAGCGGCGGAGGCCCCAGGCCGACCCGTGTGCTGTCCCACCAGCCCGGACGGACCGGCAGTAGAATCCTGTGCTCTCCCCAGTGGATCAGATCGGGTGAATTGGCGATCCAGACATGGGCTTCACCGCGGATTATCGGGCGGTGAATGAGCATGTAGCGATTCTTGATCTTCCGCGGGAATAGTGATGCGTCTTTGTCTTCAGGGGGGAGCATGGCTCCGCGACGTTTGAATTTCTTCAGGTCCTTAGAGAGGGCCAGTGATACCACCGGTCCATCTTTGGAGAAGGAAACATATGTAATAGCATACTGACCGAGGTCCTCAAGCCAAACGATCCGGGGGTCTTCTATCCCCCATCTCTCCTCGTTGTAATTTGAATCGGGCAGGAGGATGTGGTTGTTATCGACTTTCCAGTCTTTTTTACCATCCTTGCTGCGAGCAACAGTAATGTGCGAAAAACCGCGCATATCCTCGACCCGGACCAGCAGTTTTGTTTCCCCATTATGCTTGATCGCTCCCGGATTGAAAGTAGCATTTGCCGGGTAGGGCCAGGTATCGGGGGTAATGATGGGATTGCCTTCAAAACGCTTGAAAAGCGTGGTCGGTCTCTGGTGGTTATAGTAAATCATTTAGCTTTTCTCCTTATGGAAATCAAATAAGTGTACGATTTCTGGACAGGCTTTAAAACGTTTACTTATTGTGTACGTTTAATAATAAATAATTCGCGGTTGACCGGTTTAATCCTGCCCCGCAATGGTTAGCCAAAAAAGTAGCGTTTGATCCGGTCGTAATTCTGCATGACCATGGCTGCGCCTTTTACGTAGCCCATATGGCCGGGCAGGACAAATTCAATGCCTTCGATCCCGGAAAGTTTCTCGATGCTCTGACCAAGTGTTCCTGTATCGCCTCCCGGCAGATCGGTCCGGCCGACACTGCCCTGAAAAACGGTATCACCGCTGATCAGCGCTTTTTCACCGGGCAGATGGAAACAGACACAGCCCGGAGAATGTCCCGGGGTATGAATTACTTCAATCTGGTCGGCGCTGTTATTGTCACTCAAACCGATATCAAGCAGGCCTTCTTCCAGGTAGAAATCCGGCTGCAGGGAAGGCAGCTCTATATCGCTGCCTGAACCATAATGCTTGCTCAGAGCTTCAAGAATAAAGGAATCGCCCTGGTGAATGCCGAAGCGGGCGCCAGTCTGCTCACGCAGCAAACCAACCGACTGGACATGATCGGGATGACCATGGGTGCAGAGTATGTAGTCAAGATCTTCCAGCTTGAAGCCGTCTTCGACCATTTTCTTGTAGAGCTGTTCCAGGCAGTTTTCGTCGAAGTCATTGAAAATGTGTCCCGGATCGAAAAGTATTGTTTTCTCTCCCTTATAGATGTAGCTGTTGCAGTTGTTGGCCCGGCCCTGCCATAGGTACATGAAAATTTTTTCCTTTAATTTCATAGTTGCCCTCCTTTCATACAGTTCATATAATAACATAATTGAAAAAAAAATGTTATTTAAAATAATTACTATTGCATTGGTAGGATTATTGCGCTATAATATATATAACCATTCTGGTTATATATAGTTCGGTGATTCGAGGTGCAGTTGATGGCCGTAGCAAGAAAGTTCAATTCCCTTCCCGAGGTTGCTCATATAATGCAGAAAGATAATTATGTCTATGATGAACGGAACGGGGAAATAATTTTACACAAGATTGGGGCCGGGCTCAAGAAGCTTTACCTGGAACCGACAGCCCGCTGCAACCTCGAATGTATCACCTGCATGCGCCGGCAGTGGCCCGATGCACCTGACGGTGAAATGAGCATGAAGCTTTTCGACAAACTTCTGGATCAGATGACGCAGTTCCCCGATCTGGAAAGGGTCCATCTCGGCGGCTTCGGTGAACCGTTGGCCCATTCGAGAGCGCTGGAAATGATCCACAGGCTGACTGAAAACGGCTACCGAGTTTCCTTTAATACCAACGGCACCCTGGTTACAGAAGAGGTTTCCCGGGAGCTGATCAAAAGCGGTGTGCAGGCCGTCTACTTTTCCATCGACGGCTTGGACCAGGATATGTTCGGCAAGATCAGGGTTAACGGACAACTGGAAGAAGTCATTGAGAATATCAAGACCCTGCGCCGACTGAAACAGGAGATGAAGGTTTACAACCCCAAAATTGGGCTGGAGTTTGTAATGATGCGCAGCAACGTGGACCAACTGGCCAAGCTTCCTATGCTGGCCAAAGAACTCGGTTCGCCGGAAGTGCTGATAACTAACCTGCTGGCTTATTCGGAAGAGATGTATAACGAAGTGCTCTATGAAGTACCAGGTGTAGACCGTAGTATGGGTTCAGGGGCACTCGCTCCGCTGAGCTGGAAAAACGTTGAGCCGCAGTTCCAGTTTCCCGAACCGGCAGTCTGGCCGGCCGTAGAACAGGATTTTGTATTATGGGGCTCCATGCGCCTGCCGAGGATGTACTGGGGCAGCAGCCGCCGCTGCAGTTTTATTGATAAGGACGCTGCGGTAATCCGCTGGGACGGCATGGTCGCCCCCTGTTTTGCCCTGATGTATTCATACCCATATATTCTTGATAACCGCAGGAAAGAGGTTTCCGAATACAGCCTGGGCAACATCGGCGAGCAGGATCTATATGATATCTGGAATAGTCCCGACTACATCCGCTTCAGATATAAAGTGCGGAATTACAGCTTCCCGTCATGCATGGACTGCTCGGCAAGCAAAACCTGTGATTATGCCGATAAAAATGAAGATTGCTGGGGCAATGTCCCCTCCTGTGCCGACTGTTTATGGTCGCAGGGGATCGTGCGCTGCCCCTGATATAAAGTTTAAAAATTTAGATTGAAAAAGTTTTCACCCTCACCCTTACCCTCCCTTTGCACCAGGGAGGGTTTTTTTACGAACAAATACAACTTGTCAATGTAGATTTTCCATCCTGGATGGTTGAAGCTCTGGACATGGAAGCAAAACGCTTGGGGGTACCCAGACAATCAGTAATAAAATTTTGGGTGGCAGAAAAGCTTGAAAAATATTCGTCCTGATCTGAGATCTAAATGGATCGATAAATATTAAAGCCCGTTGCTCGGTTTAGAGCAACGGGCCTCTTATTGCGGATCCTATCCTCCTGCTACGGGAGGAAATATAGCCACCCGTTCACCATCTTCAAGAACGTAATCGGGTCGGCGGCTTTTGTGCCTGATAAAAACCTGCTTCGCCTCGCCTTCCTGAATTCCCACTTTTTCAATCAGTTCCTTTATTGTCGCCCCTTCCGGTAGTTCAACGCTGAAAGGTTTATTGCCTTTCTCTTCCGGATGATAGCGGGTCAGGGTAGCGTAGAGCACAACCTCTATTTTCATTACTTATCCCAGAAAGTATCGAGTTCTTCGTCGGGGATATCCCAGACATGGTTGTGCGGCGGCAGTTTTTCATACCGCATAAACTCGGGCGGACGGTCGGCATCTTTGCCACCGACTCCGGCCCTGACATTGAAATCTTTCTCGATGCGCAGGATTTCATCACCGATCCTGGTTACATCATCACCGGTGTACTTGGTACCGAGCATGCCGTTAACCGTTTCTACTACCCCGTCGAATCCGGATGGAATGTCGAGGATGGGGAAGGCAATAAAGAGACAGTAGCCACAGGAATCGATAAAGGCGGTTGTCTGCTGGAAAGCCTTGGAGAGACCGATCTTATCTTTCGCCGACAGCGGTTCTGCCTTACCTCCAACAGAGAGGATTTCGGGAGCAATAGTATAGCCGGCCGTATGGTCGGCACCCATCGGGGTGGTGATATAGGTTACGCCAATCCCTTTGACTGCACGCGGTTCGTAAGCAGGCATTCCCTGGCGCTTGACGGTGGGAATGCGGGTCACGCCGTAGGCTTCACCGGTGAACTGGGCACCCTGGCCGAGAATATGGCCAAGCGGGCTGCGCTTGCCGATCTCACTGAAAAGTTCAATGGCCCCTTTACCGTCGCCGAATTTGGCCAAACCTGCTTCCATGGCCACACCGACAGTAACGCCGGCTTCGATGGTATCTACTCCGTAGTCGTTGCACATCCGGATCAGTTCGGCTACTTGATCAAGATTGTCGATACCACAGTTTGCCCCGAGCGACCAGGATGATTCATATTCCACGCAGGAAACATGCTCACTGCCGTCTTCCTTTGCATAGACATTGGAGCAGTGGATAATACAGCCGGGGTGGCAGCTGTGACCCATCATTCCGGCGCCGCCTCTCGTCTTGGCTGCCTCGGCCAGGGCTTCACCGCTGATTTTCTGGGCGCCGTCGAAAACGCCGGTGCGGAAGTTGTTGGTCGGTAGACCGCCTGCTTCATTGAGGATATTGATCAGCACTGCAGTACCGTAGCTGTTCAGCGCTCCGCCCTTCTTGGTTACATCATGAGAAAGGATGGCATCAGCCAGTTTTTTCTGACCGGCCTTGAACATTTCAGGATCTTTTGGCTTAACTGCCGGGGCATTTTCATCTTCGAGAACAATTGCTTTCAGCCCCTTGCTGCCCATAACGGCTCCGAGTCCGCCTCGCCCGGCATAGCGTGCGGGCCTTCCCTCGGGGTCATTAAATGCTATCCCGGCCATGGCCATTTTTGCTTCTCCGGCCGGACCGTTTACGCAAAAGGCAGTTTTTTCTCCGTATTTATCCCATAACATCTTCGCACATTCATAAGTTCCCTTGTCTTTAAGGTCATCTGCCGGCAGCAGTTCTCCGCCGTCCAATCCAAGCTTGAGCAACCAGCGTTTGTCATCTTCCACGAGGCCTTCAAGAACCAGGGCTGCATAGCCCATCCGGGCCAATTTCTGGGGGAAGGGAGATCCGGCATTGGCTTCCTTGATCCCACCGGTGAGAGGAGATTTGCCACCGACCGAGATGCGTCCCGAGTTGGGCGCATGGGTGCCGGTAACCATCCCCGGGGCGAAGAATAACTTGTTATTCGGTCCCAGGGGGTGTGCTCCGGCCGGTACCTCATCGGATACCATCAGAGAGGTCAGCCAGCGTCCACCTTTACCTTTGTACTTATCCGGAACCGGTTCAACCGTTACCTTCTTGTCCGTCATATTGACGCGAACAATTTTGTCCATACGAGCTCCTCCTTGAACATTTTTTGGCTTGACGGATGGTATGTTTAACTCAGAAATTATACTGCGCTGCTGGAAATCAACTAAATTTAGATGTGCTACTTGATGCGGTTACTTTGAGGATTAAGATCACTTTTTGGCAGCCTATCATCCGCCTTACCATAATCTTCGTCTAGTATAGCATAAGCGTAAATTGTCGGTCAATTGCTAATTATTAGCATTCTTTTCCAACATATAACTAACCTATTTTCAGTTCAGATAAATAAACGTAAGGCTGCAATCAAAACCATTCCACTGAGGACAGTGATAAAAAGATTGCGGGTAAGGAAGGCGATAATGAAGAGCGGGATGGAGACCCAAAAGGCCGGGTTGGCCGGCAGGGCCAGTTCAAAACGGCTATCGGGCACGAAAAGTCCGGGAGCCAATAGGGCTGCCAGGACGGCTACCGGGACATAGGAAAGCCAGAGTTCAACTGCCCGGGGCAGGGTGCGCCTGGAGAGTAAAATCATGGGGATTACCCGGGGCAGGTAAGTGACCAGAGACATGAGAAAGATTAAAAGGGCGATTTCAGGCATCAGGTTGCCTCCACTCCCTTCTTTTCATTCCTGTATTCGACAGCAGCACCGACGGCAGCAGCTACCACGGTGGCTACAATTATATAGAGCTGACTCATACCAGCCAAGTAAAGTGTAAGGCCAATTGCAGCGGAAAGAAGAGCAATATAAGCGCGGCGTAAGCCGTCGATCTGCATCACCAGCAGGGCAATAAACATTGCCGGCAGGGCATAGTCTATTCCGTATGTGGCGATATCAAAGGAGAGACGACCGCCGATCCACGCTCCAAGCAGGGTGCCGATCACCCAGGATAGCTGGGCTGATACATTGAGAGCAAAGAGTTGTGCAGCCGGAGGGATCCCGCCACAACGGAAATAGGCGGAATGGACGGCGAAAGATTCGTCTGTTACCTCGTAACTGAAGAGGGCGAGCTGCAGCGGGCTGAATAACTTCAGGTAGGGGGCAAGATAGGCACTCATCAGCATGTGACGCAGGTTTACAAGAAAAACAGTCATGGTTATGGCGGCTATGCCGGCACCGGCTCCGATCATGCCTACTGAAATAAGCTGGGATGAACCGGCAAAAACGAATACTGACATGGCCACCGCGCTGTAGATGCTTAACCCGTTTGTAACGGCAAGTACACCGAAGGCAAAGCCGATGGGCAGGTAACCGAGCATAATTGGAACAGCCCTGATCATCCCGATCAGGGCTTGATTTCTTTGCTCACCTTTAACCCCGGCTGCAGCCTCTTCAGATGAGGCCGAGGTTTCATTTGCTCTCTTAAAATCCAAAAAATCACCTTGGGGTACTAAATAAGTCGGTTAATCCCGGTTAGACACTCCAACTTATTTATTGTTCAGATTAACTTGAAAACTGTATCTCCGGCCCGGACCTTATCTTTTACCTTCAGGCCGACCAGGTCGCCTGCATTTGCCTCCTCGATATTCTGGTGTTCAACCTGCATCGATTTGACCGGCTGTTCCAGATCGGATGTCGAGCCGACAATCGCAATCTGGTCTCCTACTTTCAGGGGGCCTTCGAGCTCGATAATGGCCACCTCGATCTTACTGTAAAAATGGGTTACCTGGCCGATTACCTGTCGTTCCATGGCTAACAACACATCCTTTCGGAATATTTAAACTGTTATTCGCCAACCGAAATCTAGTTCCTGCCCACCGGTGAGATTAGTCCCGGAAGGCCCGGATTGTCCAGGTTTTACGTATCGATTAAATAAACTGGCTGATTTTATCGTTCAAGGCCTGCTTGCTCATTGCGCCCATAAAATTGTCGATCACCTGTCCGTTTTTGAAGAGGAACATGGTAGGGATGCTCATTACCTCGTATTTCTGGGCCAGATCGGGGTTCTCGTCAACATTGACCTTAACCACTTTCAAGCGGCTGTCATTATCTGCAGCCAGCTCTTCAAGCACGGGTCCGAGCATCTTGCAGGGACCGCACCAGGGGGCCCAGAAATCAACGAGGACGGGAAGTTCAGCTTTCATTACTTCTGCTTCAAATTGTGATTCGGTTATCTCCTTTACAGCACCAGCCATAGCACTACCTCCTTCAGTATTTCAGTAAAGCCAAACCTTTGGCTTTGCTTATTATCATTCTACACCAGCCCTTCCGGCAGGGTCAACCGGATCAGGTAAATTGGGTTAATTTAAAGAGATCAGAGCAGGCGAAGCCCCACTTTTCTGAATGCTTCACAGGCAGCAGTGAATTCAGCGGAGGTGATACGCCTTGAGAGTTCGGGATACTTCATCGCCCGGTAGGCCGGGTAGTACTGGGCCATCACATTGACCGCAACATTTGGGGATACTTTTTCACCGAGGAAGCAAGCAATTTCCGCGCTCCCTGCCAGGTCTTCCGG
Source organism: Bacillota bacterium (assembly GCA_033549065.1). Lineage (NCBI taxonomy): Bacteria > Bacillati > Bacillota > Bacillota bacterium. The sequence continues at coordinate 184,698 of JAWSUE010000002.1, read as the reverse complement.
CATTACCAGGTGACGGACCAGCAAACCGCGGGTGGCAAGGCCGCCGGGACCGATTTGCAGATCTCCCACCTGGCACTGCATTTCTAATAAGGCTTCTTTCAGACGGGTGTAGTAGTCTTTCACACCAGAATATTTTTCTCCGGCTGCATCGAATCCGTACTTGGCATCGGGCATGTAGATATCGATAAATCCTTCGAGAAGCCGCAGGGATTCGACGGATTCGTAGCCTCCGCAGTTGTAGACTGTCGGCAGGTTAAGGCCTCTTTGGGCAGCGAGGTCGATTGCTGCTGTAATCTGGTAGAGGTAAGGTGTGGGACTGACCAGGTTGATGTTGCTGCAGCCCCGTTTCTGGAGATCGATCATTATACCAGCCAGTTCTTCGATTGTGATTGGCTCCCCACCTTCTGCCCCGCGGCTGATCGTCCAGTTCTGGCAGAAACAGCATTCAAGGTTACAATGGGTAAAAAAGATGGTGCCTGATCCGCCGGGACCAACCAGTTCTCTCTCTTCACCAAAATGCGGGCCATAACTGCTGATGACCAGCTCATCGGCAACGCCGCACTTTCCGCGAACCCCAAGCAAACGATTAATCTGACAATCGCGTGGGCAGATCCGGCAGCGGCTCATGATCTGGTAAAACCGCTCAACACGTTTTTTCCGGTCAGCAGGATTCATCTTCAGGTAAGCTGGTATAAATCTGGCTTTGGGAGGGATCTTCTTCACACCTCTCCTTGGTCTCTATGGAAACATTTTACAGTATGAGAGAATAAAGCGCAAGCCTTAAGAACTGAACAAAAAGTCACCCCGGGGCAGGAAAAGACCTGTTAAATATTGAATTTTTAATTTTGTGCCCTGTTATTACTTGAATGTTACGGAGGTAAAATTACATGATCAAACAGATTTCAGTCTTCCTGGAGAATAAATCGGGCAGACTGGTCCGGGTGGCAACCGTGCTCGGCGAGGCAGAGATCAATATCCGCGGGGTTTCCATTGCCGACACTTCCGATTTCGGCATCCTGCGCCTGATCGTCGATCAACCCGATAAGGCCATCAAGGAGTTGAAAGACAAAGGCATCATGGCCACGGTAACCGAGGTTGTTGCCATGGAGGTGCCTGATACGCCTGGCGGCCTGGCCAAAGTCCTCTCTTTCCTTGAGGAAGCAGGTATCAACATTGAATACCTCTATTCCTTTATCGAAAAACCGACTCATAATGCTATAATAATGATGCGTGTTGAGCGAATTGATGATGCCATAGCCGTGCTGGAGAAAAATAACGTTCCTCTCGTCGGCAGTGACCGCATTTACAGCTTCTAACCGCAGCTAAAACCTACAGGAGTTGAAACAGATGCAGAAGGATCACCTGACCGCTGAAGAGCGTCTGCTCAGGCAGAAAAACGGCCTTCAGCAGTCTATTGAACATGCTTACAGCAACAGCCCATTTTACCACCAGCTGTTTGAGAAAGCCGGCCTGAAACCGGAGGATTTCGGGAAACCTGAAGATTTCAGGTCCATCCCTTTTACCACTAAAAAAGACCTGCGGGATGCCTACCCCTACGGAATGGCGGCTGTTCCGCTGGAACAGATCTTAAGAATTCATGCCTCCTCTGGAACTACCGGCAAGCCGATTGTCGCCGGTTACACGAAGCGCGACCTGGATGACTGGGCGGATGCGGTGGCCCGGATCTGCGAAATGGCCGGTGTGACTGCAGGCGATATTGCCCAGATCTCTTTCGGCTACGGTCTTTTTACCGGTGGATTCGGCCTGCACTACGGCCTGGAGAGATTGGGCGCAACCGTCGTGCCTTTTTCGAGCGGAAACACTGAACGCCAGCTATCACTGATGAAGGATTTCCGGACAACCGTGTTGGTCAGTACCCCTTCCTTTGCCATCTATATGGCCGAAGTAGCCAGGGACATGGGTTTTGATCCGGCTGAATTCGGATTGAGGCTTGGCCTTTTCGGAGGCGAACCATGCTCGGAGGCGATGCGGGAAGATATCGAGAGGCAGTGGCAGCTGAAAGCAACGGTTAATTACGGACTGACCGAGGTTGTCGGCCCCGGTATATCAGGCGAATGTTCCGAGCGGGCGGGAATGCATATCCTGGAGGATATTTACTATCCGGAAATAATCGATCCGATCAGCGGCAACGTTCTAAAAGACGGAGAAACCGGTGAACTGGTGCTAACCCCGCTTGGCAAAGAAGGTTTTCCGGTACTGCGCTACCGCACGGGTGACATTACCCGCCTGATCGCCGAAGCCTGCCCATGCGGAAGGACTACCCGGCGCATGGATTATATCACCGGCCGCAGCGACGACATGATCATCATCAAGGGTGTTAATGTCTTCCCCTCACAGATCGAGGAGGTTCTGGCCGGATTCCGCGAGGTATCGCCGCACTACCTGCTCGTCCTGCACAAGCAGAAGGGCTTTATCAGGGATATGGAAGTTCAGGTTGAACTGACCCCCGATGGCTTCACTGATCGTTTTAAAGATCTGGAAGCACTGGAAGGGCGGATCCGCACCAAATTGCGCTCCACATTATCACTGGCGCCTAAGATAAAATTAATGGAACCAAAATCTTTGGAGAGAACTACCGGTAAGGCAAAAAGGATAATCGAAAGTGAGGATCAAAGCCTTGAGCAATAAGAGATTAATTATGACCGGCAACGAGGCGATCGCCCTCGGGGCTTATGAAGGCGGTGTGCGGGTGGGAACAGCTTACCCGGGCACCCCGAGTACCGAAATTCTGGAGAACCTGAGCCGTTATCCGGGGGTGAACTGTAACTGGTCATCCAACGAGAAGACTGCCTTAGAGACGGCCATCGGCGCATCCATGGAGGGAGCGCGGGTTCTGTCGGCAATGAAGCATGTGGGTGTAAACGTTGCTGCCGACCCGCTGATGACTTTATCCTACACCGGAGTGGGCGGTGGATTGGTGCTGGTTTCCGCCGACGACCCGGGGATGCACAGTTCACAAAACGAACAGGATAACCGCCATTACGCACGTTTCGCCAAGATCCCCCTGCTCGAGCCGTCCGATAGTGAAGAAGCAAGAGATTTTGTGAAATACGGCCTGGACTTGAGCGAACGTTTCGATACGCCGGTAATTCTGCGTACAACAACGAGAATTTCCCATTCCAGGAGCACCCTTATTCCCGGAGAGCGGGAAGAAATGGAAATTCCCGGTTTCAAGAAAAATCCGGCCAAGTATGTTATGCTGCCCGGCTTTGCCCGCATGCGTCACCCCATAGTAGAACAGCGACTGATTGACCTGCAGACTGAAGCCGAAAAGAACCCGCTCAACCGGATCGAAAAGGGCTCAGGTGAGCTGGGAGTCGTCTGCAGCGGTATCGCCTACCAGTATGCCAAAGAGGCGCTGCCTGAGGCAAGTTTCCTGAAACTCGGTTTCAGCCACCCGCTGCCGAAAAAAATGGTCCGCCAGTTCGCTTCCATGGTCAAAGAAATCCTGGTCATCGAAGAACTCGATCCTTTCTTTGAAGAGCAGCTGTTGGCCATGCACCTTGATGTGCCGGTCAGAGGCAAAGATATATTCAGCCTTCTCGGCGAACTGGGAGTGGAGATTATCCGTGAGAAAATCTATAATATCAAGCCGGAGCTGATCAAGATCGATGGCGACATTCCGGCCCGGCCGCCGGTGATGTGTCCCGGCTGTTCACACCGCGGTGTATTCTACACGCTGCGCAAGTTGAAGCTGAACGTAATGGGCGATATTGGTTGCTATACCCTGGGAGCTCTTAAACCGCTGGAATCGATCGACTCCTGTATCTGCATGGGAGCCAGCGTGGGAACAGCGCTCGGTATGGCCCGGGCCAATCCCGATTCTGCTGAAAAGACAGTGGCTGTAATCGGGGATTCCACCTTTCTTCATTCTGGAATCACCCCGCTGCTTGATGCAGTCTATAACCAGGCTCCAATAACATTGATGATTCTTGATAACGGAATAACGGCCATGACCGGACACCAGGAACACCCGGGCACCGGAACAACTCTGCAGGGCGAAGCCGCTCCGGCTGTTGAACTGGAAACCCTCTGTCGGTCGCTTGGTGTAAAACGGGTAACTGCCGTCGATGCCTTTGACCTGAAGGAGGTACGTGCGGTCATTAATACTGAAATAGAAGTAAAAGAGCCGTCGGTAATAATCGCCCGCCAGCCTTGTATATTCCTGCTTACTTCTTTTGACGAACCGCTCTATATTGATGAGGATCTCTGCAACGGCTGTAAAGCCTGTATTGCCCTGGGCTGCCCCGCTCTCAGTTTTAAAGATGACAAGGCGATTATCAACAGCACAATCTGTAACGCCTGCGGTCTCTGTGAACAGTTATGCCGCTTTGATGCCATTAAATATCCTGTAGGAGAGGCCGGTGAAGATAATGAATAAGACCGATATATTGATTGCCGGTGTTGGCGGGCAGGGAACTATACTTACCGGGAGAGTGATCGCCGCCCTGGCCATTTCCGAGGGGCTGGATGTTAAAACTGCTGAAACCCATGGGATGGCTCAGAGGGGTGGAAGTGTGATTACCCATGTCCGAATCAGTGAAAAGGTTTACTCACCACTGATCCCCCAGGGGGACGGTGATATCCTGCTCTCCTTCGAAAAGCTGGAGGCCCTGCGCTGGCTGCCCTTCCTTTCACCAAAGGGGACAGTAATCGTCAACACCCAGGAGCTGGAACCGCTGCCGGTGTTGACCGGGCAGGTGGATTATCTTACCGGAATTCTGGAAGAGATCGGGAGCAAGGTGAAAAAGCTGATTGCTGTCGACGCCCTCTCCATTGAACCGGTTAAAGCGAACCCGCGCATGGTTAACACTTTTCTACTGGGTATCCTGGCCCATATCATGCCCTTCGACAAAGGTAAATGGCTGACAGTGATGGAACAGGAGATCAAGGCCAAGCTGGTGGAGATTAACAAGCAGTCCTTTGAAGCCGGCTGGCAGTATGTCCTTTCAAACAGTAAATAATTACAGATGGAGGTTTGCTTACTAAGTTGTGAAACTGCTGAACTTTAAACACCCGCCGGCTTACAGGGTTGATCCGTGGAGAATTATCGAGGATAAATTCTCTCCGGAAAATAATATGCTCAGTGAAACCTTATTTACCGTTAGCAACGGATATATCGGGATCAGGGGAAGTTTCGAGGAAGGGCTTTTCGAACATCCCGACCGGACGATTGGCGGTATTTACCTGAATGGTTTTTTTGAATCAGTGCCGATCCCCCATGCCGAAAGAGGCTATGGGTTTGCGCAGAATACCCAAACCCTGTTGAATGTTACCGACAGTAAAATTATTGAGCTTTACCTGGATGGTGAACGCTTCAGTCTCGGCAGCGGAGCCATTTTATCTTTTAGGCGAATTCTCAACATGAAAGAGGGTTGTCAGGAAAGAAAGGTGGTTTGGAAATCTCCGGAAGGCCGGGAAGTACAGATCACGGTTACACGCCTGGTTCCCTTCAAACACCGCCATCTGATTGTTTTCAACTACCAGGTTATACCGCTAAATTTTTCCGGCCAAATTACGCTCCGTTCTTCACTGGACGGAAATGTTGATAACCATACCCATGTTGAATATGATCAACGATTCTCGGCATCTCTTGGCGATCTCCGTCTGCAGGTAAGCGATATAAAGCTGGAGGATACAGGGGCAGTTATCATTCAGGAGACTGTCCGCTCCCAACTGGCCATGGCCTGTGCCATGGAAAACCGGCTTAAAGGTGGAAAACTGCTCAAGGCAGATACCGGGCGAACTGATCAGCAGGCTACTACAACTTTCCAGCTAACTGCCAATGAAAATGAAAAGATCACCCTGCTCAAATATGTGGCTTACTTTACATCGCGGGATTACCCAGCGGAAAAGATACCTGACATGGCCCTGGAAACAGTCGGGAAGGCGCAAAAAATCGGTTTCAAATCTTTGTGCGACGAACAGAAAGAACACTGCAAAAAATATTGGGATTCCGCAGGAGTTTACCTGGAAGGAGATCCAAAAGCTGAACAGGGACTGCGCTTTAACCTTTTCCACCTCTTACAGGCGTCTGGAAGCAACGGTACAACAGGTATCCCGGCCAAGGGTCTGACCAGTGAGGGATATGACGGTCACTATTTTTGGGATACGGAAATTTACATGGTTCCCTTTTTTACTTCGATCAAGCCGGAGCAAGCCCGCAAGCTTCTTGAATTCCGGTATAGTATTCTTGATCATGCCCGCAGCAGAGCTCGTGAATTATCGCATCAGAAAGGCGCTCTCTACCCCTGGCGAACCATTGCCGGTGAAGAGGGTTCATCATATTTTCCGGCCAGTACGGCACAGTACCATATCAACGCCGCCATTGCCTTTGCCATGCACAGATATATTGAAATATCCGGAGATTTTTCTTTAATGCTCGATTTCGGAGCAGAAATTCTTTTTGAAACTGCACGTTTGTGGGAAGATCTGGGCACATATGTCCCCAGGAAAGGAAACCGGTTCTGCTATAACGAGGTAACCGGCCCCGATGAGTATTCCGCACTGGTCAATAATAACTGTTATACAAACCTGATGGCACAGTGGCACCTTCGGTATGCCTATCAAACCGCCCGTTACCTGCAGCAAAACCATCCAAATGAATTCAGCAAGTTGGCAAAAAAAATCAAGCTTTGCGAAGAGGAGTTAAAGGCATGGCAGCGGGCGGCTGAATACATGTATATTCCTTACGATGAAGTGATGCAGATCCATCCCCAGGATGACGGCTTTCTCGATAAAGAAGTCTGGGATTTTAAGTCGACACCGGCAGACAACTACCCCCTGCTTCTGCATTATCATCCCCTGGTGATCTACAGGTTCCAGGTCTGCAAACAGCCGGATGTTATTCTTGCCCACCTCTTATTGAGTGAGCGCTACAGTCTTGAGCAAAAACGGCGCGATTATAACTATTACGAACCGATCACCACTCATGACTCATCCCTCTCCCCTTCCATCTTCAGTATCGTTGCCTCTGAACTGGGCTACTGTGAAGATGCCTATCAATATTTCCTCATGTCGGCGCGGCTGGACCTGGAGAATATAATGAAGGTTACTCACTACGGCATTCATATGGCCAACATGGCCGGGTCCTGGATGTGCCTGGTCAGTGGGTTTGCCGGAATGCGCATTTCGGAAGGCTCTGTGAGCTTTAATCCTTATATGCCTGATAACCTTAAACAGTATCGATTCAGAATCAGAGTCAGAGGTTGTTTGCTGGAAGTAATTGTAAGGAAGCGAAAGGCCAGGTATAAACTTCTGGAAGGGGAAAGTATCAGTTTTGCTCACCAGGGGACCTGGGTTACGCTGTCCGAGGGCGAAACTGTCAATTTTAAACTGGCTGGCCAGAAACAACAAATCAACTCACATTGAATAAGTTAAGCTTTGGTGGTGGTGTAAGTATGGGAAAAGAGATCAAGAAAAAAATAGAAGCTTTTATTTTTGACCTGGATGGAGTCATAACCGATACGGCAGAGTATCACTACCGGGCTTGGAAACGCCTCGCTGACGAAGAAAACCTGCCTTTCACCAGGGAGGATAACGAGAAACTGCGCGGAGTTTCGCGAAGGGCTTCACTTGAATTGATCCTGAAAGGCCGCAGTTTACCTGAAGAAAAAATGCTGGAACTAATGGCCCGCAAGAATGGTTACTACCGTGATTATCTGGAATCGGTTTCCGGGAAAGACTTACTGCCCGGCGCAGTTGACCTGCTTCGGGAGCTAAAATCAAAAGGTTTCAGGCTTGCCCTTGCCTCAGCCAGTAAAAATGCCCCAACGGTGGTGGATGCTCTGGGGATAGCTTCCTATTTTGAGGTAATTGCCGACGGCAGCAGTGTTGAAAGGACCAAACCGGCGCCGGATCTATTTCTCTATGCCGCCAAAAAGCTCAATGTGCCACCGGAGTTGTGCATCGTGGTGGAAGATGCGGAAGCGGGCATTGCAGCTGCCCGGCAGGCCGGAATGGCTACGATCGGTATCGGCCCTCCCGAGCGGGTGGGAGATGCTGACTTTGTCTATCCTTCAGTAGCGGCAATCAGACTCGAAGATATTTTTGGTTAGTTTATCCGGCTTTTGGCAACTAAGGAATACCTGGTCAAAAATTCTGCGCTTCAAGCTCTTTCTTCTTACGATATGCTAACATTGCAATAAACTCGTGAATAATACATCCGGCCATATAGGCAGTAATTTGTGTAGGGTCAAACGCCGGAAGAATCTCTACTACATCGCAGGCTACATAATTGATATCTTTGGTCTGTCGTAAAAGATACAATGTATCATAACTGGTAAAACCACCAACTTCAATGGTACCAGTACCAGGGGCATAGGCAGGATCTAAAAAGTCAATATCAAAGGTCAAAAACGCCTTCTTGTCGCCAACCCGCTCATTAATGATCCGACCCACCTGATCTAAACCGAGTTGATGAAGCTGTACAGCTGTGATAACTTGAAAACCCAGGTCTTCAAAATCGGGAAATAACAGAGGAATCAACTGGGTGATATTTTTTGTATTTTGCCATTGTCCAACACTCCCAGATATATTGTATGTTCGTTTGGAAATGATCGTGTTCTGTCAAGACAGCGCGACCACTCACTTAAATCTTACTACGATTTTTCAAGATTTTGCAGCAACTTCCTGGTCTGATCAGGCGATTCCAGGAAGAAACCAGCCCTGGTATACGAAGCCAACCCGACTTTGATACTCCAGGCATATTCAGGAACGATTGAAAAAATATCTTCGTCCGTCAGGTCATCACCCATGGCTAGGATAAAATCCCAGCTGTCAGCAATGTCAGCTTTTTCCAGCCAGTGCTGGGCTGCCCGCCCTTTATTGACACCTACCGGTTTAATTTCCAATACTTTTCTGCCGGGGAGCGCCTGAAGGTCAGTCCCTGAGAGAATGTCGTGTAAAGCATCATTTAATTCTTTGGCCCGCAGGTCACCGAGCGCGGGGTCTGATTTTCGGTAATGCCAAACCAGGGCATGCGCCTTTTCTTCGATGAATGAGCCTGGCGTCCTGATACTGAATTGATCGAGTATAGGCCGAACATTTTGTTTCCAATCGTCTGTCAGCCCTTCGATAGTCGGTTTCCAGGATTCCCAGGAGGATTCACGAAGCCAGGTACCATGTTCTGCAACTAAATCAACCCCTGTTTCGCTCAGCCACCGGGTAAGGGTTTCCCTGTCTCTGCCGCTGATAATCACTACCGTGTTCTTACTGTCATTCTTCAATCCGGCCAACAGCTCTATGAGTTCAGCATCGGGATTGGCCAGGTCCGGTCTTTTCCTGATGGAGGTCAGGGTGCCGTCATAGTCGAGCAGCAATAATCTGCGGTCTGCCAGCTGATATTTTTCCTGCAATTTTTTCTCATACTGCCGAACCATAAAACGCTGTTTGCTGTTAACCTGGTTCTCCTTGGTCTGGGTAAGGGTAGTAATAAAGTCCTCCGCCCATCTGTATATATTATATTTGTTGAGCCGGTCGACCATGGTATCAATTGAATACTTCTTTTCTTCATCCGTAAGCGATAACCCCCGGGCAATGGCTCCGGCCATCATTTCAAGGTCATTCGGGTTGACCAATATAGCCTCGCCAAGTTCTGCGGCAGAGCCGGCAGTTTCACTTAAAACAAGCGCACCTTTGGCAGTATGGCTCTGACAGGCCAGATATTCTTTGGCAACCAGGTTCATCCCGTCTCGCAAGGGGGTTACGAGGGCTAGATCAGCTGAAGTATATAGAGATACCAGCTCTTCAAAGGGGAGTGATCGGTACATGTAAAGGATGGGCAGCCATTCCAGTGTATCGAAACGGCCATTAATCCTTCCAACCAGTTCATCGATTTCGCTTTTTAACATACGGTATTCCCTAACCTTGGTCCTGGATGGAACACAGAGCATGATGAAGGTTACCCGCCCCTGCCACTGCGGGTATTGATCAAGGAAGAGTTCAAAAGCTTTAAGCCGTTCCGGAATTCCCTTTGAGAAATCAAGACGGTCGACGGAGAGAATGATTTTTTCTGTTTTAACTTTTTTCAGGAGATGCTCCTTTTTAATAGATACTGCCGGAGATGCAGATGCTGAAGCGAATTTTTCTGTATCGATCCCCATGGGAAAAGTATCAACCGTGATCATTCGGTTATCAACAACCAGTTTCCCGTATGACTGCTCCTTACCCAGTATTCGCAGCAGACAGCTCAAGAAATGCCGGGTGTAATCGTAAGTGTGAAAGCCGATCAGGTCGGCCCCGAGCATCCCGTTCAGGATCTCTTCTCTCCAGGGCAGTTGACGGAAGATTTCCATGGAAGGGAAGGGAATATGTAGAAAAAATCCGATGGTCACATCAGGCACTTCCCGGCGCAGGAGTTCCGGGAGAAGGAGTAAATGGTAGTCATGAATCCATACCATGTCATCGGGCTGGACCACTTCTTTTAACCTGCGGCAAAACATTTGATTAACCTTTTTGTAGGCTTCCCATTCTGAGATCTTATACGAGCAGTATGTTGTGAAATAGTGAAAGAGAGGCCAAAGAGTTCCGTTGCTGAAGCCATTATAATATTTTTTAAGGTCAGATGCAGAGAGGTAAACAGGAACACAGTTTTGTTCATTGCGGAGTATTTCCTCAGTTTCTTCCTGTATCGCCTGGCTTCCGGGGCTGAATCCGGGCCAGCCGACCCATAATCCGTCATTGCTTCGATGAAAAGATGACAAACCGGTAGCGAGCCCGCCCACGCTGGGTGCGACTTTTATTATCCCACCTTTTCTGGTAACGGTTACCGGCAGCCTGTTGGAAACAATAACCGCTCTTCTGTCCTGAAAATCTGAACCAGGGGAAATCATCGGTTTCTCCTCTTCTTCTTTTCCTTTATCATATCATGTTCAGCTTTTTAACAAAAATAAGTTGACGATTTAAAGCCTGTCCACTTTTCGTCAACTTATTTTCTTTTATAATCATCTTGATTTTATATTGAGCTCTTTACCCGGCTTATTTCGGGCCCTGGGGGAGCTCGCTGATCTTCAGCTCTTTCATGATTTCACGTGTAACCGTATCAAGTTTCTCTTCCCTATCATCTCCCAGGGGCAGGGGAGTATGAGTTTCTTTGATTTCTTTAACCCGCTCCTGCGCTCGCTGGAAGGCGCTCCTGCTTCCCTCGTCTTCCCAGTTCTTTCGGTCGTGACGGTCAATTATCAGGGACGGAATATAAGGCTCTTTTTTAAACCACCGGAAGGTATGTTCCGCTTCCAGGTAGGCACCGCCGGGTCCTAGTTCGTCGATAACATCGATGGCCAGTGATTCAGGTGAGCAGTCTATGCCCTTCTGCATCCGCAGGGCCATTCCACAAACTTCATTATCGATAGCCAGTTTCTCCAGGCTGAAAGTATTAACAAAATCGAGTGAACCGGGGCCTGAAATCATGTTTATTCCGGCCAGCTGGGCGATAATCCCGCTCATACCTGTCTCTATTCCGGCCTGGGTATCAATTGTTTTGGAGTCGCTCAGAGCGGCGTATGTGTGGGTCGGCATGCCGAAATATTTACCCATCTGGGCATATGCAGCGGCCATCATGGTTGCTTCGACAGCGCTGAACGGTGTTGTTCCGAAACGCATATCGAACTGGACCGGTGCGCCACCGTAAACAACACGGGCACCGGGGTTGATACATTGGGCGAGGACCAGACCGCTCAAAGTTTCAGCGGTATGGACCACGACTGAACCGGCCAGAGTTACCGGTGTGCCGGCTCCGGGCATGGGCAGGGCGACAGTCTCCAGCGGCAGATCGTAACGGGCACAGTCGATTATGTTCTGGGCGCTGATGTGGGTCCACTTGAGCGGAGGTGACGGGCAAATATCGAATACGGCCAGCGGTTTTTCACGAAGCTGGTCGTAGCCTCCGGCTACAGCGGCGAGCATTTCGCGCATGTGGGTCACTCCGCGGACAGAAAAAGCCCCGGTGATGATCGCTTTCGGCGAATTCTTCAGACAGAGATAGAGACGATAGCTGTCACCGATCAATTCGGGAACATCGTAGCAGACCACCGAGGTCGACTGGAGGTGGATATTCTGCATGGCATCATTGAGTCTGCTGATCTCGATTAAGTCTTTCGATTCGGTCTTGCGCACTGTTTTACCATCCGATTCCATGAACTTGATCATGGAAGAACCGGGATCAAAATGCACGTTGTTGTTGCTCATATTAGCGGCAAGCTCGCCTTCACGGTTGTAAAGTCTGAAACCGTTGGGGGCTTTTTTTACCGCATCATCAACCATCTGGGGGTTGATCTTGGCAATTTTTTTATCAAAATCGACAACGGCTCCGTTGTCTTTAAGAATTTTCAACGCTTCTTCCGATTCAAATTTTACACCGGTCTTCTCGAGCACATGCAGTGCTTCCAGGTGAATCAGCTTGATCTGCTCATCAGTTAAAATGCGCAGTTTGGGCTGACCGGTGAATGTATACTTTTCCATTTAAATTCTCCTAACTCAATAAGTTAATAAACAGTACTCGGAGTACTTCTTTATACTTATTTTATTTTTTCAGTTTTTCTCTTTTTTAACGGCCGGTTCCATAGCTACGGCCTGTCCGTTAAGCAGGGAGGCCACACCAACATCGTAGTTGTTGTGGGTTCCTCCGCAGAGGGCACAGGGCTCTTCCGGGTTAACCTCGCGGTGCGGTTCGGTGTAGGAATAAAGCCCTCCCTCAAAGTTACGGACCACAACACGGTGCGGCGACTGGCTGACCAGATACTGTGGCATAACAGGAATTTTTCCGCCTCCGCCGGGGGCGTCGACAACAAATGTGGGAACCCCCAAACCTGTAGTATGTCCGCGCAGGTTTTCTATAATTTCGATTCCGGCTGCAACAGATGTGCGGAAGTGCTCGATACCCTGCGAAAGGTCGCACTGGTAAATATAGTAGGGGCGGACCCTGTTTTTCAGAAGCTCATGGCTCAGCTTTTTCATCACCTGCGGGCAGTCGTTAACCCCGGCAAGGAGAACTGACTGGTTGCCGAGCGGTATTCCGGCATCAGCCAGGCGGGCACATGCTTCTGCCGATTCTCTGGTGAACTCCTTCGGGTGATTGAAATGCATATTCAGGTATATGGGATGGTATTTCTTTAGCATCGCACAGAGTTCGGGGGTAATGCGTTGAGGCATTACAACCGGTGTGCGGCTGCCGAAACGGATCATTTCGACATGATCAATTTCGCGCAGTTTTTTCAGGATGTATTCAATCAGGTCATCACCGATGAGCAACCCATCGCCACCGGAGATCAAAACATCCCTGACAATCGGCGTGCGGCGGATATACTCGATGGCCGCGTCAATATTATCGCGTTTATTCGGTTTGTCAGTCTGCCCGGCCATGCGGCGCCGGGTGCAGTGTCGGCAGTACATTGAGCATTGGTCGGTAACCAGGAAGAGCACCCGGTCGGGATAGCGATGGGTCAGTCCGGGCACCGGGGAGTCGACATCTTCATGCAGGGGATCGGTCATATCAGAGTCGGCTTTATGCAGTTCGTGATAGGTCGGCACTGCCTGCAGGCGGACGGGGCATCCACGGTCAACAGGATCCATCAGCGAGGCATAGTAAGGGGTTATGGCCATTCTGAACTGCTTGAGGCACTTCTCGACCCCTTCAGCTTCCTCTGTAGTTAATTCGATAACCTGCTCCAATTGATCAAGGGTGGTGATCCGGTTGCGCACCTGCCAGTGCCAATCGTTCCACTCCTCCGGCTTTACATCTTTCCATAACTGTATTTCCCGGTAATCACGCATGAAAATTACTCCTTTCCAGGATTGAGTTTTCAAAAGTTTATATCTTATAAACCACGGAATCTAGTTCAATTTGAGGTCGTAAGCTACTGAGTCGGTTTTAAAACCGAGTTTTTCGTATAGCCTTCGAGCTGTGTGGTTGTCTTCAAGGCAGTTTAATTCTACACGGCCAAGATTTTTCTCTCTGGCAACTTCAAGCACATGCTTCAGCAGACTGTAGGCCGCACTTTTACCCCGGTAAGCAGGGTCAACGATTACATCTTCTATGTGGCCGTAAAAGTTGTCGTTCCATGTAGAATAATGCCCCAGGTGCAGGCTGGCGGTACCGGTTACCACACCTTCGATGAGGATAATAAAGACAAGAACCTTGTGGGGATGTTCAATTGCATAACGATAACTGCGGCGCATGATTTCCTCTGTAGTCGCTTTTTTGTAGAAATTCAGAAGCATAGTCCAGAGGCGAACAACGGCATCTTCATCTTTTGCTGTAGCCAATCTGACTTCCATGCAAATTTCCTTTCCGTTTCTCAGATCACTTAAGCACCTTAACTATTGTAACAGATCGGTCGGCTGCGGGCAAAGGTTTTACACAAAATAACCTGTTAACGGTTAGAGTTTTATGCAATATAAAAGCCGGCCCGAAGACCGGCTTTTATATTATTACCATGCGTATCTGTTTCATCCAAAACAGTTACTTTTTCAGGCTCGCTTCGATCAATTCAGGATTGCCTGTTGGTTTTCCAACCAGGCGGACGAAGACGATCAGCACAACAATACCGAGAACCAGCGAAATTAGCGGGTGTACACCCAATCCGGCGGGAATAAATCCAAATACACCGGCAACCACAGCGCCTGTAAGGGCGTATGGAATCTGGGTGCGAACGTGGTCGATATGGTCTGAACCGGCACCGGTTGAGGAAAGAATGGTGGTGTCGGACAGAGGCGAGCAGTGGTCACCGAAGATGGCACCGGTAAGAACAGCACCAAGGGTCGGGATCAGGAAAGGCTCGCCACCGATTGCGGCTGCAATCGGAATAGCCAGCGGAACCACAATACCCATGGTTCCCCATGATGTGCCCATGGCGAAGGCCATGAAGCAGGAGATCAGGAATATCAACAGGGGCAGAATAGCTGCAGAGATACCTGCTGCTTCAACCAATCCAACCAGATATTCCGCTGCACCAAGTTCACCGGAGATGTAGCTGAGTGACCAGGCGAGAACCAGGATGATCAGAGCCGGGAAAACAGACTTGGCACCGTTGATCAGGGTGTCGATAGCTTCCTGGAGACCGACAATCCGCTGGGCAATTACCATGATAATGGTAACCAGTGCACCGAGGCTTGATGCCCATAGGAGCACAACGCTGGAGTCGGCATCACCGAAGGCAGCCATCATACCGACTTCTGACCCGCCACCGGCCACATAAAGGCCGATGAAAGTAGCGGCAATAATTACGATGATGGGAACTACGAAGTTATACCAGCGCATTGGGGTACCTTCCTTCGGCTGGAGAACTTCGGTATCAGTAGCCGAGAGGGGCTCTGCTCCGTCACGAAGCAATTTTCCGGTGGTGCGGGCTCTAACTTCTGCGTTATACATTGGCCCATAGTCTTTCATGGTGATTGATGTTATCAACACCAGGGCCAGGGCAAAGAAACTATAGAATCTGTAAGGAATGCTCTGCAGGAAGATCAGGTAAACGGGAACATTTTCCCGGCCGATCGCTGCAAAACCTTCCCCGATAACTCCGAGTTCGAAACCGATCCAGGTCGAAATCAGGGCAAAGGTAGCTACAGGTGCCGCCGTGGAGTCAATAATGTAGGAGAGTTTCTCCCTGGATACTTTAACGGCGTCTGTAATCGGGCGGGCGGTGTTACCGGCAATGATACAGCTGGAGTAATCATCGAAAAAGATAATCATACCCATTAGCCATGCTGCCAGCATGCCGCCGCGGGCGGTCTTTGCCTTTTTGGTCAGAGCGGTGGCTATAGCCTGAGCTCCACCGGCCTTGGTGACCAGACCCAGTGTTCCGGCAATGATCATGGTGAAGACCAGAATCGCTGCATACCACGGATCGGCATAACTTTCAAGCATGTAAACATCAATTGAACGGAAGAATCCATCTATCGGGCTGGCGTGGAGAATACTCGCACCCAACCACACGGCAATAAATAATGATACAATGACTTGTCTTGTCGCAATAGCTAAAACGATAGCTAGTAGCGGCGGTAAAATAGATAAAAATCCATATTCCATATAAACGTTACCTCCTGACTGTTATTAGCCCTTGTTTAGGGCAGCCTACAGTTTAGAAACATTAATTATAGTCTTTGATGCCTCCTTTCTTTTCTAAGGTGTTAACCAAAATATATTTCTCCATCACCCTGGTTATTCCTGCTTATTCGGTATACTTTCTAATAAAATCAGCAGAAATTTTTAAGGATTCATAGAGAAATGCTATTGATTAATTAAATGGTATAATATAACCTGGCAGATGGCAAATTTTACTTTTGTTGAATATAAACTGGTGGTGTTGTAAGGTGTCTTTCGGGCTGAACTGGCTTGATATCGTAATTGTGGTTGTCCTGGCCTTAGCTTTACTATTGGGAATCAGATCGGGTCTAATCAGGAGCATATTCGGTATAGTCGGTACAGTTTTGGGGATTGTTGCAGCTATTTTGTTTTATATCGTCCCCGGGATCTGGCTGGCTGAAAAGACGGGTATGCCCCACACGGCTGCCTATGTTTTAAGTTTTATTGCGATCTTCTCTGTTATCGCTGTTTTAATTCACCTGGTTGGCTTATTGATTCATAGCATTATTAATATTGGCATATTTAAAACATTGAATAAAATTGGCGGCGGTCTGATTGGCCTGGCTATCGGTTTGCTGGTGATCGGGATCATTATGAGCCTGCTGATCTCATTCCCGGTGGTTGAAGATTTCCGTGATACAGTTGAAAACTCGTTCCTCGGCTCACCGATTGTGGAAACAGCCACCTACGCTTATGACAAGCTGGATACTATCCTGCCGATTAACCTACCGAAAATTAATTTCCAACCGGAAGAGATGAACCTGCTGTACGACAGCTTGACTTATAATGGTGAACAAGCCAGCGTGGACTTTCTGACACTTGAAGGCTCTACCTGCTTTGCCTGCGGCAACGATGTTGAGTTTGTCGGTTTCCTGGAAAACGGTAAAGGTTCAATCTCGCCGAAATTTGTCTGCCCCGGATGCGGTCGAACCAGCGATGGCTGCCAGACCTACGAAGGCTACCATCTGCTCTACGACAAATGCCCGGTAACCATGGGCAACCAGGGCTACCGCCTCGACTGCGGGATATGGACCAACTACAACTACATCCGCCCCAGCGGCCCCTGCCCCGTCTGCAACTAACCCCTCCCAGACAAGGGGACAGGGACTTGTCTGAAAGATATTTCTTTAATCATAAAAATATTTCCGGGGGAAACAAGCAGGAGCGAAAAAAGTGACCTCTATTTTACAGCTACACTTGATTTTTATTGTACAGACAAGTCCCTGTCCCCTTGTCTGGTATCCCCTTGTTTATGCTTGAGAAAAGCGTCTACTAACTTTGGATCAAAGTGGGAACCGGTATTGTTCTTGATTGCTGTCAGGGCCTCGTTTGGTTTTAGTTTTTTCCCATCGGTCTGGGAAGAAATCATTGAACTGTAGGCGGTGACAATCGCCAGAATCCGGCATTCGAGAGGTATCTCTTCTCCCTTCAACCCGAGAGGATAACCACTTCCGTCAAATCGTTCATGATGGTACATAATTAACTCAGCCACTCCAACAAGTTCCGGTGATGAGGATGCAATTCGGAAACCGATCTCTGGATGGCGACGGATAGTTTCTTTCTCGGCATCTGTAAACTTTCCTTCTTCAAGGTAAAGACTGCTATGAACAAGCCGATCCGGCATGTTAACCTTGCCGATGTCGTAGACTTTGGAAAGTAGTATTAAATTTTCTAATTTGGTTTCATCAAGCTGCAGATAGCGCCCGAATTCTTTTGCCAGTTTCTCTACTTCTTTTCTGTTGCCTTCCCCAAGATCGTTACGCTTGCTAAGTGTGGCAACCAGTGCGCCAACAATATCCGCTCTGGCTTGTTGACCACGCTTAAGTTTATCCTTATACATATTGTTGTCAGCTTCTTTGTAGACTTCTTCAAGAGGTCTATCGCTGCTTTCCGATACCGCATATCCGATGGAAATACTGATCGGTAAACCAGTATTATCCTGATTAAAACGAGCAATCCCGGCCTGCATCCTTTTTACGAGCTCTACAGCAGTTTCACGATCTGTCCGGGGAAGGATTATGGCAAACTCATCTCCGCCAACCCGGGCCAAAATATCTGAAATACGCAGAGTGTTTTTCAAAATTGACGCTCCGTTTTGCAGGTAACTGTCTCCCTCTGAATGACCCAGCGTGTCGTTGACAAGTTTTAACCCATCAAGGTCTGCTGAGATAATTGTTATCGGATAATCGCGGGATAGCCCGAGTCTTCCGAGTTCAATGTCAAAGTAATGGCGGTTAAAAAGGCCCGTGAGTCCATCATGAAGACTTATCCGTTCCAGCTCGGTCTGGTAATTAATTCTTTCCGTGATATTCCTGACAATAGATACTACCTCGGTATGGCCTATCGGAGCCAATCGTGCTTCATAGTAGTAATTACGCTCTCCAACAGGGAAACTGTACTCAATAAACTGCATCTCACCGGTACTAATAGCTTCTTTAATACCGTTTACAATTGTCCGGGCTGTTGTTTCCGGTAACACTTCAAATAATGATTTGCCAATTAGTTCATCCTGCCGGTACAACTCCCGGGCTTTTTGATGAAGCTGGCCGGCATCCTTGACAACCACGTCAAGATACTCCCCGGCCTCATTGTAGCGGAATAGCAGGTCCGGGATCGCTTCCACCAATGCCCGGTGACGCAGTTCACTTTCTTTAAGTGCTTCTTCGATTTTTTTACGATCTGAAATATCGAGTAGCAGCCCGTCAATATAGGCAACGTTACCACGCACATCGGTGACTGCCCTTCCCTTTTCGTGAACCCAGCGAATGCTTCCGTCACTGTGGATCACCCGATATTCGATGTCCCAATTTTCACCGGCATTGATTGCCTCCTTAATAATTTCATCATTGTCATTATCGTCTTTACAAATCACACTTGCATAAGACCGGACTTTATTATTAATAAAATCGCTTGAAGGATAACCGGTTATGTTATCAATATCACTGCTCATATAGATCATGGTCCATTGTTCATCATAAAGGCAGCGGTAACTTGTGCCCGGCAAATTGTCGGTCAGGGATTGATATTGATCCCAGCTTATTCGCAGTTCTTCTTCAACCTGATAACGCATCAGGGCAAATCCAACTTGGGCAGCGTAAAGCTCGATTACCTGTGGATTAGAAATAGTTTTATAGCGTGGCATGAAGATAATCAGGTCACCAATAGTTTCTCCTTCATAGCCGATTTCAATAACATATACCTTCCCGATGCCAAATATGCGTTCTAGAATTACTGCCATTTTTTTTGATAGTGCCCCGGAAGCAGAGTCATAGATGTTACCAAACTGCAAGAGCCGCCCTTCCTTGATGGCGTTAACTCTTTCGGGAATGATATCCCAGGCCTTCCCAACCAGTTCAAAACCCAATAATGCAACAACTTTCCTGATATTATCACTTAATCCCGATATAGCCATGGTGACAGACGTGCCTTTTTCATGATCATAGACATTGATCCCCGCAAATTTCGCACCCGAAAGCTCCAGCAGGCGGTCGGAAATAACCTGGTAACTAATATCCCCGGCAGGAAAATTCAAAACTTCCTGTGATACTCCCACCAACCTGGCCAATGCCAGGTTTTCATTTTTCTGCAAGGTTATCTCGCGAAAAGATACAGCAAAATAACCTTGTTCATCACTGAAAGCGCTGACGTCATACCAGCGATCATCCGGTTCAAAATACTGTTCAAAACGGATTGTCTCCCCATCGTTGGCAACCTTACCATAAACTCCGATCCAATCAAATTCCGATTCACCAATATCCGGATGTACTTCAGTTACTTTTTTACCGATTACCTTTTCACGCTTTAGGCCGGTAAGTTTTTCAAAGGCATCATTGATTTCTAGGAAAATATAATCTACCGGGTTTTCATCCGCATCATATAATACCTGATGATAGGCAAACGCGTCCGGCATTGCTTCCAGTAGTTTACGGTATTTTTCTTCACTTCTACTCAAGCTGAACAACTCCTGTAGAGCCAATTATCGAATGGAAGTATTACCCATGTATTTTATAGAATCATGACGGAAGGGTAAAATAAAAAGTTGCGCCCTTCCCCACTTCGCTTTCCGCCCAGATCCGCCCGCCGTGCCGGTTGATGATCCTCTGAACAGTAGCAAGACCTACACCTGTACCAGGAAATTCATCTGCCCCGTGCAGGCGCTGGAAGGCGCCAAATAGTTTATCTGCGTAGGTCATATCAAAGCCGACTCCATTGTCGCGCACAAAATAAACAACTTCCCCATCAAATTTGGTTTGACCTACTTCAATAGTTGCTGCTGGTTCATTTGAACTGAACTTCCAGGCGTTCCCAATCAAATTTTCCATAACTATTTGCAGGAGGTGAGGATCGCTGCGAGTATGAAGTCCCGGGGCAAGATTAACCTTTACTTCGCGATCCGGTTCTCCTTCCTGCAAATCAGATAGCACCTTGTCACAAATTTGGCTCAGGTTGACCTCTTTTTTGCTAAAATCTGAGCGAGTAACCCGGGATAGGGTCAATAGATCATCGATCAGATGGCTCATATGCATTGCTGACCTTTGAATGCGGTATAGATAGTGCCTCCCCTGTTCGTCCATATCCTCGGCATATTTTTCTA
Source organism: Bacillota bacterium (assembly GCA_033549065.1). Lineage (NCBI taxonomy): Bacteria > Bacillati > Bacillota > Bacillota bacterium. Next base: position 164,002 of record JAWSUE010000002.1, on the reverse strand, counting down.
ACAAGGCCTCACTGAATCCATCAAGAGCCCGCAAAGGTGCCCGCAGGTCGTGCGAAACTGAATAGGCAAAGGATTCGAGTTCTTTGTTGACCGCTTCCAGCTGGATAGTTCTTTCCCTTACCCTCTGTTCAAGTTCCTTGTTGAACTTGCGAATTTCTGCTTCAGCCAATCTGCGTCTGGTAATATCTGAAATAAAACCTTCAAGCACGCTCAAATTATTTTCATCGTCAGGCACTGCCTGACCCCGCTCCCAAACCCATTTTATATTACCTGCTGCATCAGTTATCCTGTATTCAAGTGTAAATGGTTCGCCTCTTTTAACCGCTAAGCTGATGTTATCCCAAACATGTTGCCGATCATCAGGGTGAATCAGTTCTGCATAAGTTATACGCTTACTGTTGATCAAATCCGCCGGAGAGTACCCGGTCAATGAGAAACTCCCTTCGGATACAAACTCCATTGTCCAATCACGATTCATCAGGCAGCGGTAAGCCATACCCGGCAGGTTTTTTAACAGGGTGATAATTCTCCGTTCACTCTCACGCATTGAAATTTCATATCTTTTTTGTTTATCAATATCCTGGAATGACCCGTGGACCTTGATGATATTCCCGTTTTGATCTCGAACGGCCTCTCCGGTTGTTCTAACCCATACCCTGCGTTCTCTGGCAGTGATTATTTCCATCTCTTCGTTATAGGGTATGCCCTTTTCGGCGCAGGCAGTAAATATATCGGTAATCCTATCTCGCCATTCGGGGGCATAGAAATTTACTCCTTCGCTTACAGACGGTGAATAACCGACGGGCATATCATGTATTTTGGCAACCTGATCTGACCAGGTTATAATATTTGTGTTCAAATCTACGCTCCAGCCGCCAAAATTTGCAGTTTCTCCGGCTAAACGCAGTAGGCTGTAGCTTTCGAGCAAAGCATCTTCCGCTCTTTTACGCTCGCTGATATCCCGGGTTGTGCCCTGAACACCGATAATTTCACCCTGATCATTATTCAACCAGCTTGCGCTGAACTCGGCATGGATAATGCGGCCTTCTCTCGTTATATGTCTAACCGGCATTGTTGCTGTCAGATTTCTATCTTCCAACGGTTTGGCCAGTTCCTCAGTAAGTTTAGCCCGTAGCGCTTCGTAGTCTTCCTGAACTATGTATTTATTAATAGGTATGTCCAAGATCTCTTGCTGCGAGTAGCCAATTAAGTTTTCGATTGCCGGACTCATATAGGTCAGCCTGCCGTCCAGATCAACCGTCCAGATCACATCGGCAATATTTTCAGTAAGAAAACGATATTTCTTTTCACTATCCTGTAAAGCCAAATTCATCTCCTGAACGCGATTACTGTTTATTTCGAGAGTCCGCAGATAAAAAAAGATTATAAAACTAAGCAGTAGGCTGGCAGCAAGAGTAAGCAGCCCTTTTGGTGAAAACAGCCCGAATGATATTGTTTCAAAGGCCGGTGTGGAACGAAATACCATGGTCCACTGGTGGCCGTAAAGATTGATTATCTCTGTGCTGGTAAATATCGGTTTTCTATCGGCGGCAGGTTCCCGGGACAACTGACTTGCAAACATTAAACTTTCAGGATCAATTTCGATGCCGTCGTAGATCTCATAATCAATCAAGTCAATTGGTTCGGGGAAGATATTACCGAGCAGATCGTACATTCGAAAAGGCGCGTAAACATAGCCTTCAATGGCCTCTTCGTGTTGATCGGGCATATCCAGCGGCGAATTTTTCCTGTATACCGGAACGTACATGAGGAAGCCCGGTTGCTGATCAACTTCGGTTTCCTGAACCAGTGTAACCATACCTGATATCGATGCTTCACCGGTGTCGCGCGCCCTTTCCATGGCACTACGGCGCACCTGTTCGGCAAACATATCGTAACCAAATGCACGCTGGTTTCGTTCGTCAAATGGTTCGAGGTAAATGATTGATGTATATATTTCGCGATTACCACCGGGCCATATATCATACTCAGGGAATCCATCTGCCCTGAACTCTTCGATATGCTGATTAAGTTCTTCGGGTTGAATAATTTTTGCATATCCTATACCCTGAACACCCGGATAAAGATCCACCGTTTGTTGATATTCGCAATAAGCCTTCCATTCCTGCCTGGTAACCTCTTCAGAAGCAGCAAATACACCGGCGCCGCCCTGAAGGATCATCTCATATCTGAAGATTTTATCGACTAGATCATTTTCAATTTCATTAACAAGTTCATTGAACCGTTGGTTATCCCGCTGCAAAGAATAGCTTTCATAAAAACGCCAGATAAAAACAGAGCAGACAAGCAAGACTGCAAGGGCCAGATAGGGCAACATTTTTTTATATTTGTTCTGATTAATGATGCGTCACCTCTTTCGGAAACCGAACTAAGTGATTGGCAGTATCTTTATGTATCGATTAACGTCAAGAACAACGGAATTTCTTCCCCTTTCAGGATCCTGGATTAGCCTAAGTGCAAAAATCAATAAATATGTTTTATTATTATAAACTGTATTTTAAAATATTTCTATTAATAATACCAGACAAGGGGACAGGGACTTGTCTGACTCATCAAGTGAGATCCAATACTATTTTTCCGATTTCTCCTTCCATTAATCCGCCGGCTTTGATTGTTCCAGAGCAAAGAGCAATAATAATCCATCTGCTTAAGGATTACTTTAATAATTAATTAGAACAAACGGAGCATCCCCGAAAAAGAAAAACAGGACTCACTTTCTATCAGTGTGTCCTGTTTGACATTGATATTTAACTGATTTGGTACAGACAAGTCCCTGTCCCCTTGTCTGGTTATTTTTGGAGCATTTCGAGGATTTTTGTGACTCCTTCGGCTGCGTCTTCTGCATAAGCGTCGGCGCCGATTTTATCGGCCCAGCGCTGGGTGCAGGGGGCACCGCCGACGATGGTTTTGTATTTATCTCGCAGGCCGCGGTTGCGCAGTTCTGCTTCCAGTTTCTCCTGGTTCGGCATGGTGGTGGTCAGCAGTGCGCTGGTGCCAATCACCTGAGCCTGGTGTTTTTCTGCTTCTTCAATGATCTTGTCAACGGGAACATCACGGCCGAGATCTATCACTTCGATCCCCTGGGTCTGAATAAGGGCAATAGCGATCCCTTTGCCGATATCGTGAACATCGCCTTCAACAGTGGCAAAAATCATTTTACCGATCTTTTCGGCTGCTTCCTCGCCGATCGCTTCGTCCAGCACTGCTGCGGCAGCTTTCATAGCTTCGGCAGCAAGTATCATCTCGGGCATGAATACTTCACCCCTGCTGAAAAGGTCGCCAATTTCGCGGATTCCCGCACTGTAGCCTTCAGTCAGGACTTTGACGGGATCAACGCCTTCGGATATGGCCTGCTTGGCCACTTCAACTGATTTATCCTCATCGATATCGAGGATTGCCTGCTTTGCATCTGCAATAATTGATTCTAAGCTCATGGTTCACACTCCTAAAATTATTTAAGGCCAGCTCTCTGTTTGAAGAGCTCGACCGAGTTGATCCTGATCCCCAAAATCCTGGCAATATTAAATTTTGCTTCAATGCCTTTTGGCGCATTATTCAGGTCAAACGACCGTCCCAGGCCGTTCTTGGCCCGAATTTCAGCCATCCGGTCCGAATCACTTAAATCGATAGGTTCAACCCCGAGTTTATCTGCTACGTATTTCTTGGCATCGTCTATCTTCATGCTTTTTGCGAGCTGCATCCGCAGAACCAGATCTCCGGCTGTGCGAATCCCACTCATGCAGGAAGATACGGCGTGCGCAACTTCGAGGCTGAATGTGTCGCCTACGCCTATCTATAACCCGTCGGCTTTGCCGATTTCGATCAGCGCTTTATCAGCCCTGGTAACAACATCGATGGGAGGAATCTCGCTCATCGGTATCCCACCCACGCCCATCCCCACATTGACATGTACCGGAATATCGGCCGCGTCGATGCAGGCCTTAACAAAGGTGACTGTCCGGGCAATGTTCCAGGGAAATGACATATTGGTGTTGGTATTAACGACTGCGCCGAAAATATTTGCCCCGGCTTTCTCAGCCAGTTTAACCTGTTTGTGTGGGTACAGCCCGGCTATTTTTGTCCCGTCATACTCAAGCTTACCATGCATGCCGAGGACAAATTCACCTGCTGCTCCCATTTCGACTCCCAGGTCAGGATATTTTTCCTTAATTTTTTCGATAGCCAGCAGTCCGGCGAGAAAATCAGCATCTCCGGATGCTCCGCAGGTATCAAGGTTTATCCCGTCTGCCCCGGCAGCATACATTTCACCGGCAACAAAGACCATGTCGCGCACTGCGTGCTCAACTGCTTCTTCCTGTGCTGCCCGGGCTTCTTCGATCTTGGCCATGGGCAGAAGTTCCGACCAGTTTTCAACCGGCCCGTCAGGCTTTGTGTAAAGTCCAAGGTTCGGCATGGAACCGTAAAGAACCGGCATTACAGCATTTAGCTGGGCCAGCTCCATTACAGGTGTTTCGTTGTGGACAATCTGTTTGACCGCTTTGTAGCTGTAGTCCATGTTGCCAATATCGACAGAGTCGGCACCCAAAACTTTTTCACTAACCATGACTGCCATCGACCGCTCCATGGCAATGTTTGCATGGTAGGTAATTTTACAGCTTCCGGAATCAGAGGTGCTGACGACCTCTCTACCCCGCTCCACTCCAACGATATTACCGGGCATGGTAACAATGTCGAAGAGCTTATCCATCTCTTCCTCGGTGAGTTCGGGGATTTTTCCGCGATCAGCCGCGTCTTTTACGCCTTTCCGGATATCTTCCCTGATTTCTTCGGCAGTCATGTAGACGCCGGATCCATCACCCATCCTGGTGAAAAACTCACTCATTTTTCGTGCCCTCCTTTACCCTTATTGTTATTGTGTCAGATGTAAATCTGTATATATAAATTTGCTCTAAACTTGAAGGGTATTGATCAACGTTGAGATCTTAGCCCCAAATAATTAGTATAATTGATGAGATAATGAACGTCAATTCATTTTTGTTATTCTGCAATTATTTCGATTGAGGGTTGATCAGTTCCGATGAATCGTTGGCAGGGCTGTTAACCAGTCGGGAAACCGGGTAGGCGCTCAACTCTTCGGCAGGATAGGGAATGAGCAGCTGTTGAAGGGTTTCAACTCCGGCAGAAGGATCTAGCCACCGGGCATAATCCTTTTCGGGGATAATCACCGGCATACGGTTATGGAGCTCGGCAAGAAGTGAATTCGGTTCGGTAGTGAGGATAGTAAAGGTTTCGAGCGGACTGTCTCCCTTATCCCAGCGTTCCCAGAGACCGGCAAAGGAGAAGGGATGCTTGTCCTTCTGAGTGATAAAATAGGGCTGTTTGCCACCGTCTTCTTTTTTCCACTCGTAGAATCCGCTGGCCGGTACGAGCAGTCTCCTCTTCCTGAAAGCATCTCTGAAAGAGGGTTTCTCGGCCACCGTTTCGGAGCGGGCATTGATCATCCGGCTGCCAATCGACTTGTCATCCGCCCAGAAAGGAACCAGTCCCCACTTGAGTGAAACAAGCTCCCGTTTATTATCGTTAGGCGATAGACGCAGGGCCAACGTCTCCTGGGTAGGCGCAATATTGTACCGGGGCTGCAGTTCAAGATCGGACCGCGCTTCAAGCTCGTAAAGCAGATCAAGAATATGTTTTTCCGTGGCCAGAGCAAATCTTCCGCACATTATCTATAACCTCTCGGGATAGCGATTCAGAAACCTGCTTACTTCTTTTCAGCCCGCCTGTCTGTTTCTTTGGCATCGTAAAACCCAAGATTAAAACGGTGAATACTCGGGACTCCCGGAGGGACATAGGCAACCCGGTCACCATCTTTAAGCCGGGTGGACAGCGGCATAATCGCCCTGTTGATAAAAGCCACTTCCACGCTTTCTGCAGGGATATCGAGCTCGTCCATCAGCTCCCTGGCCGTCAGCGATCCGGACATCTTATGGATATGTGGATTTTCCCAGCCGCGTTCCTTAAAGAGGAAGAATAGTTTTCCGAAACCGCAGACTTCCACTTCAGCTTCAGCTTCAGCCATTATTATACACCGTCTTCTCTTCTCTCCTGTTTACAGGAAGGAATTATGATTATTTTTCAAGCACAACCAGGGCATCAACGGCAACGGGCTGATTACCGCTGATCATGATCGGGTTGATGTCGATTTCGGCAATATCCGGGTGAAGGATGGCTATACTGCCGATGGCCTGCAGGATAGCTCCAAGGAGAGCCCGATCAACCTCCGGTAATCCCCGGTAGTTATTTAGAATTTCAGCAGACCGGATATCACCAATCATTTCTGCCGCTTCATCCCGGCTGAGCGGAGCTAACCTGAAAGTGTTGTCGTGGAGAGCTTCGGTAAAGATTCCACCCAGGCCGAAGAGGACACAGGGACCGAATCCCGGGTGCCGGACCATCCCGGCCATGACTTCACGCTCACCCTTGACCATTTTCGATACCAGGACCGGTATATCCTTCCCGGCTGCCTTGATGATCGACCGGAAAGCGTTCCGCACCTCATCCACGCTGTTCAGATTTAGCTGAATCAAGCCTTTTCCGGTTTTATGGACATATTCAGACGAACAGGCTTTTAAGACCACGGGAAAGTCGATTATTATCGCCGAAGCAACAGCCTCCTCTTCGTTAAAGGTGAGCATCTCCCGGCTGATCGGCACACCGTAGGCAGCGAGTATTTTTTTGGAGCAGTATTCGTTGAGGGTAAACTCACCATGCTCCAGTCCGTTTTTAATTATTTCCTCAACCTGCTCGGATTTTGATGGAATTTCGGCCGGCTGGAAGGGAGATCTTCTTTTCACCAGGTTATAACGGTGAAGGGCGAGCATGCCCCGGGCTGCTTTTTCCGGTGCATCGAAAACTGGGATGTCATTGTCCTGGTAAGCAGTCGTGTAGTTATCCTCTCTCCCGAAAAATGAGGAGAGGATGAGCGGGATGCCATATTTTTTCGGCAGTGAAACGGGACCGGTAAGATCACGGCTGAACTGGCTGATAAACTGCTCTTCATCTTCAAACCCGAGCAATTCCTTGATATGGGGGAAAACCGCCCGCAGAAACCCGCTGCTCATCAGTCCGTGGGCAATCATTCCATCAATTTCACCACTGCCCATTAGCAGCTCGGGTAGTCGGTTGCTGAGCACTTCGGCATCAAGGTGAAAGGTTAGATCCACCGGATTGCCGGCAGCGCCATAAGGCGGGATCAGCTCCCGGATCTTCTCCTGCAGGCCTTCACTGAATTGCGGTATATCAAGCCCACCGGCATTGCAAGTATGGGAAATTGCTGTGCCGGGGCCTCCCGAATTGGTTAATACTGCAATCCTGCTGCCTTTAAGCGGCGTCTGGGTAGCCAGGACCCAACCCTGGTTGTAAAGCTCTTCAACCGAGTCGACTCTTAGAATTCCGGCCTGCCTAAAGAGCCCGTCATAAAGGTAATCAGGCCCGGCCATCGCTCCCGTATGGCTTGAACCGGCCCTGGCGCCGGCTTTTGAACCGCCCACATACTGGGCAATGATCGGCTTTTGGGGGGTAATTTTTCTGGCAACTTCAAGAAAACGACTTCCGTCCCTGATCCCCTCAATATAAAGGGCGATTGCCTTTGTCTGCTGATCGGAGCCTAAAAATTCAAGAGCATCAATGATATTCAGGTCGCTTTCATTACCGACACTTATCGCTTTGCTGAAACGGATCCCCCGCCGCTGCAGGTAAGGCAGGGTCTGGGTAATATATGTCCCGCTCTGCGAAGCCATGCCAAGGCTTCCGGGCATTGCAGCAAGAGGCATCACGGTTACATTTAAATTGATCTCGGTATTAATAATACCCATACAGTTTGGGCCGAGAAACCTTATGCCGTGGCGTTCGGCAACTTCAATAAGCCGTTCTTCCAGTTTGTGCCCCTCTTCCCCTGTTTCCCTGAAACCGGCTGTTATGATAATAGCTCTCCTTGTGCCGATCCGGCCGAAATCGTCGAGAAGTTGAACCACCAGCTGGGCCGGCAGAACGAACATAACCAGGTCGGGAGCCTCAGGCAGGTCCAGCGCCGTCGGGTATGCTTTATAGCCGAAAATTTCTTTTTCGGTGGGATGAACCGGGTAAAATTTACCCGGAAAACCATCTTTAACAATGCTCAATGCCTGGATAGCGCCCATTTTCATCGGGTTGTTACCGGCGCCTACGGTGGCTATTGAACGGGGATACAGGATCTGCTGCAGCGGACTGCTCGTCATTATTATCGCCTCCCCTGGTAAAATTCAAGATATTTTGTCTATATTCCTTCCTTCTTTTTATACCTTTTATACGTTTTTCCAAAGATGAATAATTTGTGCCACCATTTCGGCAGGCTTTAAAATATTTGTGGCGAATTAATATTTATTCTCCCCCGAAAAGGAGCGATCACACAGATGAAATTGTTTGAGCCAATAAAAATCGGAAACCTGGAACTTAAAAACAGGATCGCCATGCCGGCGATTCATCACTGCTATACTCCTGATGGTTTTGTTAACGACAGGCTGATTAAATATTACGAAACCAGAGCCCACGGCGGAGCAGGGTTAATCACTATCGGCGGCTGCACTATCGATATGCTGGGACCGGGCCCAATGATGGTCGGCCTGCACGACGATAAATTTATTGAAGGCCTGAAAAATCTGACCGCAGCCGTCAGGGCAGGCGGGGCGGCCGTAGCAGCCCAGCTCTACCAGGCAGGCCGATACAGTCACAGCATGATGAGCGGTAATCAGCCGGTGGCCCCCTCACCGATCGCCTCCCGTCTGACGAGGGAGACCCCGCGGGAAATGAGCGCCAATGACATCGAAACAGTTATTGAAAGTTTCGGTGAAGCGGCGAGAAGGGCTAAGGAATCGGGGTTCGATGCAGTGGAAATTATCGCCAGCGCCGGTTACCTGATCTGCCAGTTTCTTTCACCTATCACCAACGAGCGAACAGATCAGTACGGAGGATCCTGGGAAAACAGAATCCGCTTCGGAGTGGAAGTTGTCGGGAGAGTGAGGGAAAAGGTTGGTCCTGATTTCCCCATAATCGTCAGGCTCTCCGGCCACGATTTCATGCCGGGGAGCAATACCAACATAGAAGCAGCCATGTTTGCCACTGAACTGGAGAAAGCAGGCGTTGACTGCTTTAATGTAACCGGAGGGTGGCATGAGTCACGGGTGCCCCAGATAACCGGAGATCTGCCCAGAGGCGGTTTTGCTTACCTGGCAAGAGGCATTAAAGAAGCAGTCACTGTGCCGGTTATCGCCAGCAACCGGATCAACGACCCCCTGGTTGCCGAGGGAATCCTCCGCCACCATCTGGCCGATATGGTTAATATGGGCCGCCCTCTGATTGCCGATCCCGATCTACCCAACAAAACCCTGGCTGGTGAATTGGGCTCGATAAGACGCTGTATTGCCTGCAACCAGGGCTGTCTCGATATGGTCTTTACTTTTCAGGATGTGCACTGCACAGTTAACCCGCTTGCTGGAAGGGAATTTGAGGTTGAGGTAAAACCTGCCGATGAATCGAAAAAGGTGCTAGTCGTCGGCGGCGGGCCGGCCGGTTTAGAAGCAGCAAGAATAGCTGCCGAGAGAGGGCACAGGGTAACAATCTGGGAGAAGGGGCAAACGCTCGGTGGCAACCTGCTTTATGCTGCCATGCCACCGGGCAAAGAAGATTTCAACACCTTCCTCGATTTTTATGAAGATCAGCTGGCCCGCAACGGTGTGACGATCATCCTGAACCGGGAGGCGTCGGCAGAGGAAATTGCCGGTTTCGAAGCAGACGTTGTGATTGTAGCAACCGGTGGCAGGCCGCTGGCGGCACCATTTCCGGTAAAAGATTCTATTCCGGTCGTAAGCGCTCAGGAAGTACTGGACGGTTCAGTTATACCCGGCAAAGAGGTGGTGGTAATCGGCGGAGGTTCCGTCGGCTGCGAAACAGCCGTCGCGGTGGCTGAAATGGGCGCCATCTCGGCTGAAACGCTTAAATTTTTGATGGAAAACGATGCCGAAACTCCTGAAAGATTAAAAGAGCTGCTTAACCGTGGAACACGCCGGGTTACCCTGGTGGAAATGGAAAAAGGAGTGGGGCGCGATATGGGAATCAGCACCCGTTGGGTAACGATCAAGTGCCTGCACCGCCTGGGCGTAAAGGTCCTCGACCAATGGACCGTGAAAGAGGTTAGCGCTGAAGGAGTGACCATCGAAAAAGAAGGCGCTGTCAAGACTCTTCCGGCCGATACCGTAATCCTCGCTATCGGTGCCGCCGCCAATAACAAGCTTTTTGAAAAACTTGAGGGAAAGGTCAACGAACTGCATTTGATTGGCGATGCAAAAAAGCCGCGTAAAATAACTGAAGCTGTCCGTGAAGGTTTCGATTTGGCCCGGAGCCTTTAATACTCACCATAAAAATGATCGGCTTTATAAACTATTGAGGTACAGCCTGAAATACAATTAACACCCTGCCGTAATTTATCGGCGGGGTGTTTTTAATAAATCAGGTCAGTATTATTAAATTGCGGACGTCTTCTCTTTTAAAATCAGCTTTTACCGCGAATAAAATCCTCGGTCATCTGATAGGCCACGTGATCGGGGTACTGACGGGGCGGATGCTTGGAAAAGTAGGCTGACGGACCTTCAAGCACTCCTCCCTCTTCCCTGTCGAGGGCAAGTTTACAGCAGCGAATGGTGTCGATGGCGATACCGGCCGAGTTGGGAGAATCTTCAACACTTAAACGCATTTCAAGGTTGATGGGCACATTTCCGAAAATCTGGCCTTCCATGCGCAGGAAGCAAACTTTATTATCTTTCTGCCAGGGCACGTAATCACTCGGCCCGATATGAATATCCCTGTCGGCAAGCCTTTTGGCCGCGGCCGACTGGACCGCTTCGGTTTTCGAGATCCTTTTGGTGGCCAGTCTTTCATGGTTAGTCATGTTCAGAAAATCGGTATTTCCTCCGGTGTTCAGCTGGTAGGAACGATCAAGCTTAACCCCGCGCTTGCTGAATAGCTCGGCCAGGGCACGGTGAATAATAGTCGCCCCCATCTGGGATTTAATATCATCGCCGATAACGGGAATATTTTTTTCTTTGAAGAGGGCTTCCCATTCGGGGTTACTGGCGATAAAAACCGGGATGTTGTTGATAAAGGCTACTTCGGCTTCAAGTGCGCAGCGGGCATAAAAGCGGGCTGCTTCTTCCGAACCAGCCGGCAGGTAGTTAAGGAGCACTTCTGCCCCGGTTTCACGCAGGATATTGATTATCTCTTCTTTTTCCGGTTCTTTTTCTTCGCTGAGAACAAAAGTATACTCATCTTCAAACTTAAGCATATGATCGGAAACCCCGTCAAGCACACGACCCATCCGGACTTTCACTCCGGTCGAAGGCAGATCGGGAGAGAAAAGGGTTGTGCAGTTGGGAGGAGCCAGGACGGCGGAATTCACATCCTCCCCGACTTTACGTTTGTCAATATCAAATGCCGTGACTACCTCAATATCAAAAGGGCGATAACCGCCTATTTCCCAATGCAATAAACCGACCGCGTCTTCTGCTGTTTTATCCCTGTAGTAGTGGATTCCCTGGACCAGGGCGCTGGCACAGTTGCCGACGCCGACAATTGCAACTTTTACTTTGGACATTACACTTTCCCTCTTCCTGCTTTGATTGGAACCGTAATCCCGGATTAATTGTTCACAGAAAATATTATAACCTATGATGCAAGTTTAGGGAAATAAGCTATAGAAAATATAGATTATCAGAAATGGGGTCCGCAATTAGAGGAAGGACAATGCCCTGACGATTTAGAATTATATATAAAAGATAGAGATGAAGAGCGGAGGTGCTCAGAATGAGCAAAACATTTGAATTGGTCGGCAAAACGGGAACCCTGGAAATATACAGGCTGGAGACCGAGCCTTTCGGGACAAATGCCTATGTGCTGATCTGTACAGATAACAATGAAAGCATCCTGGTCGATGCCCCCGGCAATGCCGGAACAATAATTGAAAAACTTGCGGGAACGGACGTAAAATATATCCTGATTACCCACGGTCACGGGGATCACGTCATGGCTTTGAATGAAATTTACGAGGCTCTCGGCGCGCCACTGGCGGCACACGAGGGTGATGCCGGAACACTACCGGTGAAACCGGACAAGCTCTTGAAGGATGGCTATTCTATAGAATTCTGTGATTACAAGATAGAAGTTCTCCACACTCCGGGACACACTATCGGCGGGTTATGTTTTAAGGTAGGCAATTACCTGATAGCAGGCGATACCATCTTCCCAGGCGGCCCGGGTAAAACTTCAACACCTGATGATTTCCGTCAGATTCTGCAATCTATCAAAAACAAAGTTCTCGTCCTGCCCGATGAGACAGAGATCCTGCCCGGACATGGCGAATCTACGGAACTGAAGAAAGAACGTGAACAGATCAAGTCTTTTGAATCAAGGAAGCTCGGCGAAAAAATCTGCGGTGATGTTACCTGGATGGAGATTTAGAACCACCTGATTATGAATTATGATCACCAGGGAATTTCCACCCGGTGAAAAGCTTCAGCCAGCTCGAATTCCTGGTCGCGGGCAGCATCACGGGCACGTTGGGTCAACCACTGTTTGATTGATGGGAAATGATGCCCACCCACCTGGCTCTCATGGCACTGCAGGGCGGCAAGCTTGGTTTCATATGTATCGGTGATATCGGAGAAGTAGTTGGGATCTTCACTCGCCCAGAGGAAGATCTCCTTTACTTTATGGGGCATCAACCCTTCTTCATAGAAATCTGGGTAAGATAGATGGTCGCGGGCATAGGGAAAAGCGGCATCCAGTACAACCTGGCCGGTGATCCGGTGATCACGGTGCCAGATATAACGCCGGTAGGGGTCGGCAGTGACCAGTGCATCAGGCTTAAAGGTGCGGATCCAGCGAACGATTTCCTTGCGGAATTCGGGAGTATCCTCCAGGGTTTGGTCTTCATAGCCGAGAAAGATCACTTTCTTAACCCCAAGTAGATCGGCAGCGGCCTGCTGCTCTTTCACACGGGTTTTGGCCAGTTCTTCAGGTTTAACTGCAGGATCGCTGGTTCCCTTTTCCCCGCCGGTACAGATAACATATACCACGGTTTTCCCTTCCCTGACCCAGCGAGCCACGGAACCGGCGGCACCAAATTCTGAGTCATCAGGGTGGGGGCTGATAATCATTATATCGGCTTTAATTTCTTCGGTTAAATCTTTTACCGGCTTCTTTGCCGTATTTTTATTCGCTTTTACCATTTTACCGCTCCTTTAAGCTTTTACCACTGATTCATTACTGCTGTCGATTATGTAATTATAATGAATACCTGCACCGAATGTCAAAGAGTTAGATCACAGCAGTTCCCGGCACCGGGCATCAAGGTGGTCGGCTGCCGCCGTCCAGTTAAACGGGGCAAGAACGTGATCAATTATCGATTGATTAATCTTTTCATTTCTTAATAAAGCCGAACGGAGGCTGGAAGCCCAGAGCGCCGGATCGCGCTTTTCAATCATCCAGCCGAGAGGGCTTTCGGTGTATGCGGTCAGCAGTTCGGGAATGATACCAACCCTGCCGGCAACCAGAGGTGTCCCGCAGGCCAGCGATTCCAGGGCAGCCAGGCTGAGGCTTTCATAATATGAAGGTATGGCGGTCACCGCGGCGGCGCTGTAAAACAGCGGCAGCCTTTGATGATCAACTGTTCCCATAAAAATTATCCTTTCCGGAATTCCGAGACCGGCTGCAAGCTCTTTCAGCCCGGCAATTAAAGGTTCTCCGGCAGAATCACCGCCGATTAAAATGACTTTAAAATTATCTTCCAGGGGCAGCAGGGCAGCGGCCCTGATCAACAGATCCAGCCCCTTGACCGGCTCGGTACGCCCGACGAAAAGAATGATTTTTTCGCTGCCCAATCCCAGTTCTCTTCTCGCCTGAAAAGGATCGTGGGGTTTGAAAAGCCGGCGATCGATGCCGCAGTAAATCCGGGCAACTTTTCCAGGTAAAAGATTGTAATAGTTGCACAGCCTTTCCTTTTCACTCTCGGCTGCTGCAACCAGCAGATCGCAGTTTCGGGCCAGGTTTTCCTCTTCCCTAATCCGTTCCGGAGGCTCCTTTTCCTCCAAGCAGGCTTCATTTTTTGCCCTTCCCAGGGTATGAAACATGACCAGGTGCGGCAGTTTAAACTTTTGCTTAAGCAGCTGTCCAGCCACGCCGGAGAGCCAATAATGGCTGAAAAGTATATTGTAACCACCTTTTGTTTGAGTAGTATCCAGCTCGATAAACCTGTAAATGGCTGATGCAACCTGTGAACTGCAGGGGTAAATTTCATTTTTCGCCAGGTTTCCCTGTCCGTCATCAATATTAAGCAGGCGAACTCCAGGGAATACTTTTAGGACAGCGGGAGCTTCCGGGTCTGTTTTACGGGTATAAATATCGACCAGGTGCCCTGCATCGGAGAGTGCGGAGGCAAGACCAAGTTGATAGGTGCTCATCCCTCCGGCATCCTTGGTGCCGAGCCTGCCGACAGGTGAGCTGTGAATGCTCAGGAACGCAAAACGCAGAGAGTCTATTCCGATAACCCCTTTCCCCCGATTTTTGCCCTAATGATATTTTCCCGTATAGAACTATTACAAATTGACCACGATATGATAGATGGGCACTGCTGTGCCGCCGAGACGGCTCTTGTATACTTCCCGTCCTTTTAGAAAATCAAATACCCGGCGGCCTTTTTCAATACTATCCTTTATGCAGAGTACTTTTGAAAGCAACCCCACACTTAAAGAAGCATAATCGGAACTGTAACCGCTGTTGTAGAGGTAGATATGATTGGCGTAGTCAAAATATAAGACGATGGCGGTATCGATACCATCTATTTCAAGAACTCCAAAACGAACCATGTTTAATTCAGCCGTTAATTCAATCAGTTTATTGAAATAGTTTTCCATCGGGCCGGTCATAAAATCGGCCTTCTCGGGGTTCTGCAGGAATAGTTCGAGAAACCGGGGCAGGTAGTCGATAACATCTTCCTTTAGTTCGATTACCCGGTAGCTGAAAGTCTCGGTTTCGTCGCCAAGACGACGCAGCTTGCGCCTTACTTCGTGACGCTGTTTTTTGTTTAACAAACTGAGATAATCTTCCCAGGTGGCAGGTAAAATTATCTCTGATGATTCGTTTTCTGCTTCAAAGACGGCTTTAATCCCGACAATACTTTCAAAGTTCTTACTGTTCTTACTGAAAAGCCCTTTGAATGCAGCAGCATCAGGCCGTTGAGCCTGCAGCACAAGTTTTTCTATTCCTTCTTCTTTAAGGTGGGTAAGATGGGCCTGAAAAAAGGCCTTTTCCCGGTCTGGTTGCAATACGTAGTCTAGATAATCAAAAACCTCAGGGCTGCCGATGAGGAAAGCTGTTTTATCCCGGCGGACCAGGGGAGCAATCCCGATCAATTCGGCCTTTTCCCATGCTGAGCGCAGTAAGAGATCGAAACCGGAAATGGCACCAAAGCTATCCCACCAGGTTTTTTGCCATAGGGGCATGGTAAAAACTGAGGGCCAGTTCAGTTGATGCTCCGGCCCTTTCCAGTATTTATGTAGTGAATCAAAAGATTCTTTTTTAAATTCTATGGTCATAATTGCTAAATCCTCTTATCAACCCAACTCTTATTTTAAATAGATGATAACGTTGATCAGACCGCTGTCCCATTTCCGGTCGAATTTCAAGCCCAATTTATCGATCATGCGGAATACGGCCAGGTTGTCGGGCAAAATATCAGCCGTCAGGGTATGCAACCCCTGGTTCTTGGCCACGGTTACCAGGTAGGAAAAAAGTTCAAAACCGATTCCCTTGCCCTGGTACTCATCGCGAACAACGATGGAGATTTCCGCTGACAATGTATCTTCGGAAATGCAGTACTGGGCCTGACCGGCAATCTCTTCCTGCCCGGCGCTCTTAACAACAGCGAGAATAGCCATTTCCCTGGTGTAGTCAATGACAACAAAGTGTTTCTGCAGCTCGGGGTGCGGGATATGTCTCCTGATCGAGAGAAAACGGCTGTAGATACTCTTTTCGGACAGCGAATAATAGAAATCTTTCATCAGCGGTTCATCGCTGATTTTCACCGGCCGCAGGAAAATGCTGAAATTGTGCCTGGTTGTGCGGTATGTTTCGAGATGCTCGGGATATTCACCCTGGGCACCGGGGAAAAAGGCCTGATCCTTGTAAATAAGCGAGCGTTTTTTCGCTTCTTCAATTAGCCATGGCCGGAATTTGGGATGGGCGATGGCAATAAGACTCATGGCTCGCTCCCTGATATTTTTGCCATGCAGGTAGGCGATTCCGTACTCGGTAACCACATAATGAATATCGCCACGGGTCAGGGTAACCCCTCCTCCCTCTTTCAGGGCAGGAACGATACGCGATGCCTCGTCATCGCGGGTTGTTGAAAGGAGGGCCAGAATATTTTTACCGTAAGGCGCGAGGACAGAGCCGCGCATAAAGTTGGCCTGCCCACCTATACCGCTGTAGAAGGTGCTTCCGAGCGATTCTGCCGAAGCCTGTCCGCTCAAGTCGATCTCGAGGGCGCTGTTTATGGCAGTCATATGGTCATGGCCGGCGATAACCATGGGGCTGTTGGTGTAATCGATCTCCTTGAAGAGAATAGCCGGGTTATCGTTAATATATTCGTATGTTTCCCGGCTACCCATGCAGAATGACGCGACCAGTTTACCCCGGTTCCGCTCCTTTTTACTATTGTCGATTACCCCTTTTTTCATCAATTCAATCAGCCCGTCTCCGAGCAGTTCGGTATGCACGCCGAGGTTTTTCTTGTCACAGAGGCAGGATACTATTCCGTTGGGCACACTTCCGTAACCTACCTGGATCGTGTCACCATCTTCGATAATCTGGCTAACATAGTGACCAATCTTGTTCACAATTTCAGGATCGAGCCCGGGGCTTCTGAATTCGAGAATCGGTTCATGGTGAAAAACCAGGTAGTCGAGTTCATCAATGTGGATGAATGTGTCTCCGTGCACGCGCGGCATAGCCGGATTAACCTGGGCAATGACCAGCTGGGCATTTTCGGCAGCGGCACGGGTAATGTCGAGGCTAATTCCCAGGCTGCAATAGCCGTGTTCGTCGGGCGGAGAAACCTGGATAAGGGCTACATCGACAGGAACCTGGCGGCGCCTGAAGAGAGCGGGTACTTCGGATAAGAAAATGGGTGTATAGTCGGCTGCTCCTTCATTCACTGCCTGTCGGGTAAGATTGCTGATAAAAAAAGAGTTTTGGCGAAAATTATTTTTCAGCTTTTCGTCATTATAGGGAGCAACCCCCAGGGTCCAGACGTGCAAAACTTCGGTATCGAAGAAGGCTTTCGGGTTTGACTCCACGTATTCAACGAGGAGCTGAACAAGGTGTTGAGGTTCGCCGCAGCCGGTTGAGATAAAAATGCGGTCACCAGCCCTGATTTTGCAGAATATTTCATTGGTCGAAGCAAACTTTGTCGGGAATTTTTTTTGCAGTTCTTCGTAAGTATCTATGGCCGATCACCTTCCTGAGCTTAATTTTATCAGTCTTGGCAGTTAGTGGCAACAGAAACAAAAAGGGATTGAGCAGTGTATAATATAAAGTACGGGTAGTCCCGGAGTTGCATTGATGGTATCATGTTGGTAGAATAACCAAATAATAGTGCTGGATAAGAATTCAGAGGAGGAATTTTGATGAAACTCTATTTAGATACGGCAAATGTTGATGAAATCCGCCAGGCGGCTGAGTGGGGAGTGATCTGCGGGGTCACTACCAACCCTTCGCTGGCGGCAAGGGAAGATATGGAATTTACAGACATCCTGCCCGAAATATGCAGGCTGGTTGACGGACCGATCAGCGCTGAAGTACTCTCGCTGGAATACGAAGGAATGCTGAAAGAAGCGAGGAAACTGGCCTCGGTCCACCCGAATGTTGTGGTCAAGATACCAATCATTCCAGAAGGAATGCGGGCAGTGAAAACTTTATCAGCAGAGGGGATTCGAATAAATGTTACGCTGATCTTTTCCGCCAACCAGGCTATGCTGGCGGCGCGGGCCGGAGCGTCTTATGTGAGTCCCTTTTTAGGAAGGCTGGATGATATCGGCCATACCGGTGTCGATCTGGTTCGCGATATTGTCGATATAATCGACCTGCATGATCTGGATACGGAAGTGATTGCCGCAAGCATTCGCCACCCAGAACATGTTACTGCCGTTGCCCTGGCAGGCGCACATATTGCCACCATGCCTTTTAAAGTTCTGCAGCAGATGTTCAGACACCCGCTGACCGACCTGGGGATCAAAAGCTTCTTAAGTGACTGGGAAAAGGCAAAGAAATCCAGGGGCAAGTAGTTAAATGAGCAACCAGAGAAGAAACACCGGCTATTACTGGCTTGTGCTGGCCTTGACCACCTTTGCAGTAATTAGCGCTGCATATCTCTATCTTACCGGCCCGGGGGGAGACAGCGGCGTTACCGAACCGGTAAGGGCTGACACGATCGTGCCCTACAATTCAGCCCGGGAGGGATCTGAGGTTGAACCCCAAATATTTTTCTACCCTCTATCACCCGCTCCCGGCGATTTCCTTATTGTTGAAGCCGGTCCTCTCCCCCAGGGCGAAGACTTCGAGATCGATTTTGATTTTTTTGGGGTGCTCTCGGATTATTATCATGTGGGTAACCTTTTATTCGCCGTGATTGCGGTCAACTGGGATATCAATCCCGGAACATACAAAGTAGCTGTTGTACCTGTTCAGGAAAATGCAACTGCAAAGGGAGCTGCATTGGCCGAAGGTCAGGTTGAAATCGCCGCGAAAGAGTTCAAGTTTTCCCGGTTCAGTATGCCGGCAGATAGGACTGCCGGCTGGACCGCTGCCCGACTGGCCGAAGATCGCGAGAAAGTCCGCATTGCCCGGGAAACGACCGAACCTCACCCGCTCTGGGTTCAAACTTTTATTCCGCCGCTGGAGGGACGAATTTCTTCTGAATATGCCGCTATACGGGTAATCAATAACAATCCGCCTCGTCGTCACGCCGGAATTGACATCGCTGTCGATGAAGGAACTCCGGTTATAGCCCCCAATCGCGGGATAGTCAGGCTGGCTGAGTTTCTGCTGTCCGGAGGCAATTCGGTAATTATCGATCACGGCATGGACCTTTCAAGTACCTACCTGCACCTGCATACAATAAATGTAGAGGTTGGAGATATTGTTGAACGGGGCGATTTAATCGGCACGGTGGGGATGACCGGTTATGCTACCGGCAATCACCTGCACTGGGAAGTCAATATCGGCCAGACCCCGGTTAATCCCGGGCAGCTGATGGCCAATGAACTTTTATGGATCCCTCCTGCATACCAAAAAGATTATTTATGGTAAAATAATAAATTATACCAATTCATATTAATTTAATAGGGGTGATTCGGATGTTATCCAAAAAAGCGCTCAGTATCAATCCATCTCCGACCATGGCCATCGACAGCAAAGCCAAGGAAATGAAAAGCCAGGGCCTTGATGTTATCGGCTTCGGGGCTGGCGAACCCGATTTTGATACTCCGGAGCATATTCGTGAGGCGGCAATCAGGGCGATCAATGAGGGTTATACCCGATACACCCCGGCAGCAGGAATTCCTGAACTGAAAGAGGCAATCTGTAACAAATTAAAAGTTGAAAACGGACTTGAGTACAGCCCGGCAGAGATCGTGGTCAGCAACGGGGCAAAACATTCAGTCTACAACGTGCTCTGTGCCCTCCTCAATCCGGGTGACGAAGTGCTTATTCCTGTCCCCTACTGGGTCAGTTATCCGGAAATGGTCAAACTGGCCGACGGTATTCCCGTTGCCGTGGAAAGTGCTGAAAGTAACTGCCTGAAAGTGACCCTTGATGTCCTAGGCCAGGCGGCTACCCCCAGCACAAAGGCGTTGATCCTAAACTCTCCTTCCAATCCGACGGGACAGGTTTTAACCCGGGAAGAACTGAAAGGAATTGCTCAGTTTTGCCTGAGCCGCGGCATCTATATCATTGCCGATGAAATTTACGAGCACCTAATCTATGGCGAAGAACGCCACATCAGTATCGCCACTTTCGACGAGAAGATCAAAGACCTGACCATCGTGGTAAACGGTGTGTCCAAAACTTACGCCATGACGGGATGGAGAATCGGTTATACCGCTTCTAATGCCGAACTGGCAAAAACAATGACCAGCATCCAGAGCCAGACTACATCGAATCCGTGCTCAATCAGCCAGAAAGCGGCACTGGCCGCCCTGACAGGACCCCAGGAATGTGTCGGGGAAATGTTGAAAGCCTTTGATGAAAGGCGTAAATACATGTATGAGCGGATTATAAACATGCCTTACCTTGATGCCCTGGAACCGATGGGTACATTTTACCTCTTTGCCGGTTTGGGTGAAGCGGTAGGTAAGAAATACAGGGGCCGGATCATCGAAAACAGTGATCAGTTTGCCGGATTAATGCTGGAAATTCAGAATGTGGCCGTGGTTCCCGGTTCCGGCTTCGGAGCGCCGAACTACATGCGCCTCTCTTTCGCCACTTCAATGGAAAATATCATTAAGGGGCTGGACCGCCTTGAGGCTTTCTTAAGCGAGCTGGAATAACCGTGAAATAGGAAATGGAATTTAATATTCATCATTGTGATTTACCCGAGCATGGGTTAGCTGCTTCAGCTATGTGATCAAAAATATGTTGAAAAAGCTGTAGAGAATTGACAGAAAATATAATTAACTAATGTGTCCCGAAATTATTAGGAGGTTTTCTATGTACGACATAGCAATAATCGGAGCAGGGATTAACGGTACTTCCATCGCAAGAGAGTTGGCAAGATATAAACTCAAGGTGATCCTCATTGAAAAGGACAGCGATGTGGCCAATGGGACGACCAAGGCGAACAGCGCTATCGTGCATGCCGGTTTTGACCCGAAACCTGGTTCTTTTAAAGCCCGCTTCAACGTTGAAGGTAACGCCATGTACGAAGAGCTCTGCCGCGAGCTTGATGTACCGCTGAAGATGATCGGCTCGCTGGTTGTCGCCTTCAGTGAGGAAGAACTGGATACGCTGCAGGAACTTTACGATAATGGCCTGACTAACGGCGTTCCCGGACAGAGATTGATCGACAGGGATGAGCTGCACAAAATCGAGCCGGGACTGAGCGAAAAAGCAGTGGGTGCCCACTACTCGCCGACCGGAGGGGTTACCGATCCCTACCTCCTTGCCATTGCCCTGGCCGAAAGCGCCATGGCCAACGGAGTTGAAATTTTGCTCGATTCTCCGGTAACCACAATCAAGAAAAGCGCCGGAGGATTCCAGTTGAACTGCGGAGGCCGGCCGGTTGAAACAAGGTTCGTGGTCAATGCAGCCGGTTTGTATGCCGACCGGATAAACGAATTGGTCAACTCCCCTTCTTTCAAGATTACACCAACCCGTGGGGAATATTTTTTGTTGGATAAAGGGTCCGACCGGTGGGCCAATCATGTTATCTTCCCCTGCCCGACTGCTCTCGGTAAAGGTGTTCTGATTTCCCCTACCGCCCACGGTAACCTGATAATCGGCCCAAACGCCGAACCCGTCCAATCACCCGAAGCGACCGAAACCACTGTTGACGGGCTTGCCTATGTGCGGGAGCATGCTGAAAAAATAAAACCCGGTCTGCCCTACCACGAAGTGATCACTACTTTCAGCGGGCTGCGGGCTAAGACCGACCGTGGTGACTTTATAATCGAAGAGGCCGAAGAATCGCCCGGATTTTTCAATGTAGCCGGAATCGAATCACCCGGACTGGTCTCTGCGCCGGCCATAGCCTGTTATGTTGTGGAGCTGCTGAGTAAGGCGGCCGGCGGATTTGAGAAAAAGAGCGATTTTATCGCCCGGCCGAAAAGCCACACCCACTTTCTCGACCTTGATAAAGAAGCCCGGGAAAAGCTGATCAAAGAAGATCCCCGTTACGGACGGGTGATCTGTCGCTGTGAAAGTATCACCGAGGGTGAGATTGTCAGGGCCATCCAGGGTCCCGTCGGAGCAAGGACGGTAGACGGGATCAAGAGGCGGACCCGGCCGGGTGGCGGACGATGCCAGGGTGGTTTCTGCGGGCCGCGGGTAATCCAGATTATCTCGCGGGAGCTGGGCATAACTATGCCGGAAGTAAATAAGGATAACCGGGGCTCACACATTCTTACCGGGACCACCAAGGAGAAGCGGGTTGATCCGAAACCGGGCACACCTGTCGATTGCTACTGCCCGGTTGTCGAACCGGTAGATATCAACTTAGATAAACTTAAAAGCGCCTATGACCTGGTGATCATCGGCGGTGGGCCGGCCGGTATGGCTGCAGCCGTCGGAGCCCGGGAAAACGGTGTGAGCGATATACTGGTAATCGAACGCGATCATGAACTGGGAGGGATCCTTAACCAGTGCATCCATAACGGTTTCGGCCTTCACCAGTTCAGGGAAGAGCTGACCGGTCCGGAGTATGCCGAACGTTTTATTGAAATGCTAAAAGCGAAGGGGATCTGCTGCAAGCTCGATTCCATGGTCCTCTCTGTCGGAAAAAACAGGCAGGTAACCTTTATCAACAGCAAGGACGGCCTGACCACTGTCCAGGCTAAGGCGGTTGTTCTGGCCATGGGCTGCCGGGAGAGAACCCGTGGGGCTATTAATATTCCGGGAACCAGGCCGGCGGGGATATTTTCCGCAGGCACGGCCCAGCGCATCGTCAATATCGAAGGCTACATGGTGGGACGTAAGGTTGTCGTTTTCGGTTCCGGTGATATTGGACTGATCATGGCCCGCCGGATGGTCCTCGAGGGTGCCGAAGTGGTGGCTGTAATCGAACGCAAACCATATTCCGAAGGGTTAGTCAGGAATTACGTGCAGTGCGTGGAAGATTATGGAATTCCCATGCTCCTGGAGCATACTATAGTCAATATCAAGGGCAAAAACAGGGTTGAAGGAATCACCATTGCCAAAACCGACCGCAACAAGCAGGCCATTCCCGGCACTGAACAAGATCTGGAATGTGATACTATCCTCTTTTCACGGGGACTTATTCCCGAAAACGAGCTTTCGAAGGGCGCCGGTGTTGAACTCGATCCGGTCACGGGCGGTCCGGTAGTCAGCGAATCGATGGAAACAAATATCGAGGGTGTTTTTGCCTGCGGTAACGTTGTCCATGTTCACGACCTGGTTGACTGGGTCACCGAGGAGAGTATAAAAGCCGGCAAGGGCGCCGCTTCTTTTATAAAACAGCAGAAAGGGAAACCTGAAGGCTTCAGCTTTGAAACGAAACCGGCGGGCTGCATCAGCTATATCGTCCCTCATCGGGTAAACAGCGGCCTGATCGGTGACAGCCTCGATCTCTACCTGCGGGTCAGGGGTCAACATGAGGAGGCGGACCTTGTAATATCAGCCGGAGATAGAGTGATCAAGACAATCCGGAAAAAGGTTCTCTCTCCGGGAGAAATGGTTATGATCAAACTGAAAAAGTCTGACCTGCCTGTGGAAAGTTTTAAAGAATTAAAAGTAGATGTAATAAAGGGGGATTCATGATGGCCAGCGTAACCAAGGAAAAAGAGATGATCTGTATCCTCTGCCCACTGGGGTGCAAAATGCAGGTTAAGGAGAAAGCAGACAAGGAAGGCGAACTGTCGGTCCGCGGGCAGCAGTGCAAGCTCGGCAAGGAATATGCTTATGACGAATTTTATAACCCGACCAGGATCCTTACCTCAACGGTAGTAATTCACAACGCCTCCCTCCCCCGCCTTCCGGTGAAGACCGACAAACCGATCCCGAAAGATTTGATCTTCCCCGCCGTCGAGGAGATAGCCCGGGTGGAAATGGAAGCCCCGGTAAAAATGGGCGATATCATCATCGAAAACCTGCTCAACACCGGCATCAATGTCATCGCCACCCGCTCCCTATAATTTGGGGACACATTAGTTAATTATATTTTCTGAATACCAAATTTATTGCGATGCACCAGGCTCGATTCAGGACGAAGAATTTTTTCATTGGGTGGTCCATCCTGCATGCCAACCAGCATAACGGTAGCCACTTTATATCCTTCAGGGAGGCCTAAAAGCCTCTCTACTATTTTTTGGTGTTCCCCCCAGAAACTCGAGGTTACCACTCCCACTCCCTCGGCTGTTGCAGCAAGAGCCATGTTCTGAATACATGACCAGGCACTGGCAACCTGGTTATGCCCCTCTTTGAAACATACAGCTATTGCGCTGCAGTTCTGGTAAGACTTTTTCTGGACAAGAGCAGCTGCTTCTATTGCCGCTTTTGCCTTTTCATCTTTAGCGACCAAGCTGCGGTTCTGCTGGTACTTGTTCTCGCCAATCTCTTCCAATAGCTTTTGATCATCAATTATAATAAATTCCCAGGGCTGGCTGTTTCCGGCCGAAAGCGCTTTGGTTCCGGCAGTAATCATTTTCTTTAATGTCTCTTCTGAGACCTTCTCTTTAAAACCGCGGACAGTCCTTCGTTTTTCAATCGCTTCATAAATCTCCATGATGTACTCTCCTTTAGGTTATTAAAATTTAATGCTGAATCTATTATACCCAATATAGAGCACAATCAGTAATGATTTTCTCTAATAAGCTGTCAATTTCAAGGGGTGTTTTAAGTTATCAAGTTATTCACAATTATATTGTAGCAGAACTGGTTATAACCGGGCATCAGTAATAACGAACAAATACTTGTACCTTATATTAGTTTAAGGAAATGCTGTACTGAAGTTATATCGGAGGATATAATATAAAAATAACGAATTATATTATATATCACAGTTTTAGCAGTTAATTAAAAGGTATGCTTTTCTAAATACCTCATATAACCGGGGAGGTGTCCATAATTTTAAATTTTCCTTTTTTTGGATGGCTCGGGCTGATAGCAGCATTATTTTTCTTAATGACAATACTAATTGCATTTTATAAAAAACTGTTTAAACCAAAAGTAAGAATCAAAGCCCATCATACATTTATCAAGATTGCTGCAGCCTTTGTTCTTGTCCACATTATTATAGCTCTAACTGTTTACCTGCCCTACCTGCCGTTTTTTATATGGTTTGGGATTATAGCAGCCCTTCTTTTTTTAGCTGCATCGGTTATGATGATTAAAAAAACCCTTGTAAAACCTAAATCAAAGATGAAAGTCCACCGACTGCTTGCTTTGCTTGGAACCGCCTTTGCCTTGGTGCATATTTACCTTGCCCTCAGTGTTTATTTTTAAATAGAAAGAAAAAAGCGGCCTTATATGTAAGCTGTATATCAAGTGATCAAGTTCTTAAAAAAGCGTGGAGAGAAATCTCCACGCTTTTTGCTCTGGTGTCGGGAGGGGGACTTGAACCCCCACGGTATTTACCACACGCCCCTCAAACGTGCGCGTCTGCCTATTCCGCCACCCCGACATGTTAATGTGTCAAATTAGATTATAAGGGTTTGCCCCTTTTCAGTCAAGCAGAATGAGCGATAAAAGTCAGCATTTAAAGAGCATAGAGAAAATGGATGGAAGTTGAAAGTTAATTGAAGGTTTTAAATGAACAAAATATTTTATATTGTATAATTAAGTAATTTTTATTATAATATTAAGTAATTTACAAACTTACTCGCCTTATTCAAAGGAGGGCTTCTATTCATCGTGGGAAATAAAGAACTTTATTTGTCGAAACCATGGCTGAAGTATTACCACAAAGATGTTCCACCGACAACAGAGGTTCCTGAACAATCGCTGATTGAACTTTTTGATCAGTCAGCCCAAAAATACGCCAATCACACGGCGGTTATTTTTTATGGCAACAAAATCACTTTCAAACAGCTGCAGGACGAAGTAAATCGCTTCGCCACGGCTCTTTCAAATTTGGGTGTCAAGAAGGGTGAAAAGGTAGCCCTGTACCTGCTTAACAGCCCCCAGTATATCGTCGCCTATTTTGCCATCCTTAAGGTTGGAGGAACGGTTACACCGATTAGTCCGGTTTATACCAGTAGCGAGGTTAAGCACCAGCTTACTGATAGTGAAGCAAGGATGATCGTCTGCCAGGATATTCTCTATGACAATGTGGCCAAAACCGGACACAGACTGGACAAGGTTTTCCTGACAGGCATAAGCGACTACCTGCCGACAATAAGGAGAATGATCGGTAGAAGTGTCCTGCGCAAAGCTTTTAGTGAACTTGAGGTACCTGTTCCAAAGATCGATGAAAAAGAAGGTTTTTACCGGATGAAGGACCTTATCAAAAAAACAGAACCGAATCCCCCGGCAGTCGAAATTGACCCGGCTGTTGACCTGGCTGTTCTCCCCTACACCGGAGGAACAACAGCCCAGCCAAAAGGCGCCATGCTTACCCACCGTAATATGACTTCCTGCCAGGTCCAGGTTCAGGCATCCTGGCCAATCCTTGAAGAAGGTCGAGAAGTTATTTTGGCTTTTCTGCCTTTCTACCACATTTATGGTCAGGTGGTCGTCATGCTGAATACCATGCTGACCGGCGGAACACTGATCCTCTTTACCACGCCCGATATAGATGACATACTCTTCTCTATCGAAAAATACCAGGCAAGTACATTCCTCGGTGTACCCACCTTTTTTGAATACCTTAAAGAGTACGAAAAAACTGACCGGGTTAACTGGAAAAGATTGAAAATGATTGTCTGCGGCGCTGATACCTTGCACAAAACAACCCTTGAGGACTGGAAACGGCGCACCGGCAGTGAAATTACCGAAGGTTACGGGATGACCGAAACCAGTGGAGTTAGCCACGTTAACCCCCTGGGAAGACACAAACCGGGTTCTTTCGGGCTCCCCCTGCCCAATATTACAGCGGCGGTTATCGACCCCGACACGAATGAATTCCTACCTGTCGGTGAAACAGGGGAAATGATTCTGCATGGGCCAAATATCATGCAGGGCTACTGGAACCGCAACGAGGAAAACAAAAAGACCTTTTTAGATATTGACGGTATGCGCTTCATGCGAACCGGTGACCTGGTCCGCATGGATGAAGAAGGTTATTTCATTTTCTACGACCGGGCCAAAGACCTGATCAAGTTCAAGGGCTATTCCGTGTTCGCCCGGGAGATCGAGGAGGTTCTATACCAGCATCCCCAGATTAAGGCCGTGGGAGTAATCGGAGTGCCTGATCCAAAGGTTGGCCAGTATATCAAGGCCAATGTTGTTCTGAACCCTGAAGCAAGGGGCAAAGTCTCTGAAGAAGATATCATCGACTACTGTAAGGAGAAACTGGCCCACTACAAGGTTCCGAAAGTTGTTGAGTTCAGGGGAGAACTACCGAAAACCGATGTGGGAAAAATATCGAGACGGGAACTGCGCGAAGAACTGGATGAGGAGGTATAGACTTGGCTGCACCATTTTTCGAAGTTGAGAACGTAACTAAAAGATTTGGCGGCCTGACGGCGATAGATAACGTCAGTTTCCAGATGTCCAGGGATGAAATGGTTGGGCTTATCGGACCAAACGGAGCCGGCAAAACAACGATGGTCCGCCTGATCATGGGAATCCTGAAACCAGACAGCGGTTCAATCCGTTTTAAAGGCAAGGAACTGACCAAAATGCGAACATGGAGTATCGTCGAAGAAGGTATAGCCGGAACGTTTCAGACAACCCGCCCTTTCAGAAGGCTGCCGATTATTGCCAACGTGATGGTCCCCTGCCTCGGCCCGCGCACATCAAAGCGGGGTGAATGGGTTAAAAGAGTCGAATCAAGGGCCATGGATGCCCTTGAATTTGCCGGCATATCAGACCTGGCCATGGAACCGGCCTCCCGCCTTTCCCAGGGTGATTTGAAAAGGCTCGAAGTCGCCCGGGCGATAGCCACAGAACCGGAACTGTTGATCCTCGATGAGCCTTTTGGCGGGCTAACCCCAACGGAAACAGAACTGATGGCCAAATCGGTTCGCCGCCTGCACAAGGGTGGCCGTTTCGGGCGCCTGCACAGCGAAGGAGCAGCGATGATCATCATTGAACATAAACTCCATGAACTGATGAAAATAGTTGATCGGGTGATTGTCATGCACTTCGGAAAGGTTATCGCCACCGGAACTCCGGAGGAGATAATTAAAAACGAAGCAGTTATTGAGGCCTACATCGGCAAGGAGGTGGGCTAAGTGCTGCTAGAAGTAAAAAATCTGACTGTTTCATATGATACAGCAATGATCTTAAATGAAGTAAGTATCTCCGTCGACCGGGGAGAATTGGTCAGCCTGGTCGGTCCGAATGGAGCCGGGAAATCGACCTTTATCAGAACCATTACCGGCCTGGTCCGCTGGGAGAAAGAGACATTGAAAGGAACCAGGTACGGGGATATAACCATTGAGGGAAACGTTTCTTTCAACGGCGAAGAAATTATTAATTTACCGGCGCACAGGATCGTCGAGAAAGGCTTGATCCACTGCCCCGAAAGACGCAGACCCTTTACGGAGATGAGCGTCCTGGAAAACCTGATGGCCGGAGCATACCTGATTAAGAATAAAAAAGAAGTTCATGAAAACCTGGAAAAGGTTTACAGCATTTTCCCCATTTTGAAAGAACGGAGCAAGCAGGTATCGGGAACTCTGTCAGGAGGAGAACAACAGATGCTGGCAATCGGCCGATCACTGATGGTCGAACCGCTCCTGCTCTGTATTGATGAACCTTCAACGGGACTGGCTCCGCAGATTAAACAGCAGGTTTTCGAAAAAATCAAAGCAATTCAGGCTTCTGGAATAACAATCCTACTGGTTGAGCAGGATGTAAGCATGACTTTCGCCATGGCCGACCGGAATTATATCTTATCCCACGGAAAGATTGTAACCGAGGGAACCAGTGCTGAACTGCTGAAGGATGAAACTGTGCGTCAATCGTACCTGGGTTTGTAAATAGATAAACCAGTAGAAAATAATCTCAATTGATATTTATAACAATTCCCTCCACCAC
This sequence comes from Bacillota bacterium, assembly GCA_033549065.1. NCBI lineage: Bacteria > Bacillati > Bacillota > Bacillota bacterium. The sequence continues at coordinate 135,004 of JAWSUE010000002.1, read as the reverse complement.
AACGGGGAGGGAATTGTTTTTCCAATAACCTATTTCATGGATGAGTAACAGACTCGGCATTCTTTCCTGGTAAAAACATTTCTGACCTTGCAGCGGGGGCATTCACGTTCCAACTTGTCCCGAACAAAAACCGTAATGCCCTGTGGCATTAGACGCAAAACCAGCAAAACGATGAGCGCAAAAATCAGCATGCGATAATCTGAAAAGGTGCGCAGTATTTCCAGGGTTGGGAAAAGAATAAAAACACCGGTTACCGCTCCGTAGATGGTGGCTACGCCGCCGAAGATAGTCCAGATAATCGCCTGGAACGACATTAAAACAGCCAGCATTGACGGCCCGGCAATTCGTAGGAAGTGAGTATAGAGCCCTCCGGCGAGGCCGGCAAAAAAACCGCTGAGACAGAAGGCAAAGAGTTTATACTTGATTGTATTGATTCCCGAGGCGCGCACCGCTATTTCATCTTCCCTGATCGCGTGAAAAATGATTCCGACTTTCGAGTCGGTAATCTTCCACATGACAAAGCAGAGGATCAGCATAAAAACAACAGCAATATAGTATTCATTGAGGCGGGCTGCAGCAAGCCTGGTAATTCCCGAAATGCCCAGCTCACCTCCAAAGAAACCGGGAAAGATAAAGATAATTCCCATCAGCATTATCGGGAATGCAAGAGTGGCCAGTCCGAGATAAGGCCCTTTCAGGCGCAGGCAGGGAATGCCGACCAGCAAGCCGACCAGAACTGAGGCCAGAGCACCGATTGGAATGGTCAGGATGGGCGATATTCCGAATCGCAGGTTGAGCAGGGCAGTTGTATAGGCCGCCACTCCGAAAAAGAGGGCATGGCCAAAGCTGACCTGACCGACAAAACCTGAGAGCAGATCCCAACTGGCAGCATAGATGGCAAAGATTGCAGCTATGGCCAGGATGCGGAGGATATACATATCCTGGGTCAGAAGGGGCAGCACGAGCAGGCCGATAACGAATAGAATGGCAATAACCCTGGTAGGCAGAACAAGTATTTCATTTCGGATATAGCGTAAGGCTATCCTGATCAAATTCATTGTTTTATCGCTCCCCTTCCAGGTAAACTCCGAAGAGGCCTTCGGGTCTGACTATAAGAATAACCAGCATTATTGCCAGGGCAATGGCCACTTTAAGAAAGGCTCCACCGGGCAGAAGAAATACAACGGTTACTTCAATAAAAGCGAGAATCATTGCCCCGATAAAACTGCCCTTTACGCTGCCGAGACCGCCTAGGATAACAATAGCCAGAACCAGAACCAGCGGATTGAGCCACATGTGCGGCTCAAGGGTATAGAGTGGTGCAACCATAACACCGGCTACAGCAGCGAGAGCAACCGAGATGGCCATGGTCGCCGCCGCGATGCGGGCCACATTCATACCCATCAGGTTGGCCACTTCACGGTCCTGGGCTGAAGAGCGAATTGCGATCCCAAGACGGGTTTTCATTAAAAGCAGCCAGACTGTCAGCAAGGCGAGGCTGACGACGCCGAGGGTCAAAAGATACTGGTAGGATATCCTGATTCCGAAGGGGCTGATGTATCCGGATATGATACTGGATACACCCCTGTAATGGCCACCAAAGATGATCAGAACTGCCTCCTGAAATACAAGTGCGATAGCAACGGTTACAATCAAAACCGCTGTTTCATGTTCCCTGATCGGTTCCATGAATACATAATAGACAAAAACACCGATCAGGACTACTAATATAATGGATACAGGAATTGATAAAAACGGACTCAGCCCAAGGTTTGAACCGAAATAAAAAACTGCGTACGAGGCGAGCATAAAAAAAGCGGTGTGAGCCAGGTTAATAATCCGGGCAGAACCAAAAATGAGAGAGAAACCGATAGCCAGCATCGCATAGACAGCGCCATTCATTAAACCATATACCAAAATATCACTGAGCAGCATAACACAATCCTCTCACCAGTTACTGAATATGCTTCTTAATCCGGGGAGCCCCGAAAAGGAGCTCCCCGCTAGAGCCAGTTGCATTTATATTTTTACTGCGTTACTGTTACCGAGATCATTCACCCCTCCACTGTCTTAATACGTGGGGAGGTATCTGGTAGGGAACTACTCCATCAAAGCCAACCACCAGGTCCGGAGCATTCTGTGGATCGGGCCTCCACTCATATGGCCAGCAGGCAACCAGGTCGCCTTCCTGCCACTGAATACCCACGGCTGTAACATAACCGGGACCCCAGATTACATCATGGATTTCGTCAAAAACGATTCTTCCAGCCGGGCCAACCCGATCTGTTTTCTCCATCTCTACAATTACGGCATCGGTATCCATCGTGCCGGCACGTTCGACCGCCTCTTTTAGCAGGTAAACAGCAGTATATGTGTCAGCATTGTAGTTGGGTACCTGGCCGTATTTATCCATAAACTTGGTCATAAAGGGAATGGTCTGGTCCGTAATGTTGGCGTTCAGGGCAAATGTGTTAAGAGTATAATCATAGTCTCCAAACCCATCAGTTGCCGGGAAATAGCCGGACTTCTGGGCTTCAACATTGATACCCACCGGACAGGCCGGGATTTCAAGTTCACCCCACTGCTTGCCAAAGGGGATACCGACAGGACCGGACATGATAGTATAGATGATGTGAGCTCCGGAGGCTTCAATACCCCTTAACTCGGTTGTCACATCGGAAGCTGTCGCCGACGGCCTGAATGTTCCTACATGTTCCAGTCCAAGCTGCGGGAAGTAAACTGCGGGAGCGCCCTGAACCAGGGCTTCATTCCATTCAAGCGCTTCAGCCAAAATAGCCACCTTGGGAGCGGCAATTCCCAGTTCTTCACGAACGGCCATGGCCACTTCATGAAGCATTAACATGGTCACCCTGACAAGGTCTGTAGAGCGGATCGGCGTAACTCTGAAGAGGTATTTCCAGGTTTCATAATCTTCATCAACCCTACCCTGGAGAAGTTCATTTGTCGCGGCACCACAGATGAGGAATATTTTCTGGTAATCTCTGGCCACTAAATCGGTATAGGGTGTAACAGCCTCTGTGCGAAATCCACCAATCAGAAAATCAGGATCTTCGGAAACAATAACATTTTCAACGGCAGATACGGCACCAAGCGGGTCCATAATTTCATCTGTTTCCACCTGAATCAGACGTATAGAATATTTTTCATCACCTACAGCCACGCCGCCGGCTTCATTGATTTCTTCCATCGCCATCGTGGCTCCCCACCACATCATTTCGCCCTGAATATTGGTCATCGGACCGGTTACGGCTATTTTTATCTCACCGTCAAATTCGGGGCCCGGCTCTTCTTCCTCTCCATTTACCGGTGGAGCGGTATCATCTGCTGCAGGGGTACAACCTACTAATCCCAGAAGTAAAACAAGAGTTGCCACCAAAGTTAATAACAGGTAATATTTACCTTTCAATCAACTTACCTCCTCTTCTTATTCAAGCTAAATTTTACCGAAAATAATTGGGTTAAAACGGCTCGGCATCCCTCCTCAGAGAAGCACTGATTGATAGTTCTATATAGGCTGAATTATAGCACAACTGTAAAAGCTTGACAACATTCAAATTGTTCCATATATTTTTATTTTAGTTCACAATAGCTTTTTACTTTGTAAAAATCAGCACTTTTTAAAGGTTTTTTCGCACAAAAAGCGAACGTTAGCAAAAAGATTTATCATTATACATACAACCCATTGATTTACGTTTTTTCGACTTTCGCCCATCGATGAGTTCTCCGAAGGAGAAATAAACGTGAAACGTCATCCTGAAACGAATGCTCTGTTGACTGTTCCTGAACTGGTAACCGAAGAGTCTCCAGTTTATTTAACCGGAAATGAGTATGTTTCCCTACCCTGGATTAATGATGAAGCTGCCATAACTTCGGTTAATGTTTTGCGCCTTGACCATCGCGGCTTGCTTGAATTCGGCAACAGTGATGATAAGCCGCTGATAGCCCCACTGCTGGAAGTTGATGGTAAGGAAATAGTTTTAAACCGTAAAATCGATTTGCATTACAGGCTGGACTGGATCCCTACTTTTAATATCGATGATCAGTCAGACTGGAAACTGAGCGGTGAGATAGCTGCTCCTCCGGGATTTAAAGGTTTTTATTACAAACTCTGTTTCGAGAACAGGGGTATGGAAAAAACTGCAATCAGGATTGGATGGCAGGGTGCCTGGAATCAATTCAGTTTGATAACGTTCATGCGTAAACCCCTTGAAAGTCGTCAAAATTTATTTATAGACAAGTGGACCAACACGATAATACTTGAAGGTTCAGCCGGTTTGCCTTTAAGCGCTTTGGCTCTGGCAGCAGAACCAAAAGCTGAAATGACTGTTGAAAACCCGGGGAACCTCTTTAGCATATCGACTTCGGTCATTATAGAGCCCGGGGCAAAATATGATATTACTCTATTTGCTTCTGTAAATCTTGAAGCAGCCGGTGCCGGCACAGGCAATGTTGATCTGCGCAGGCATGGTCAGGCAAACCTTGAAAAAAGAACTGTAAACTGGTTGGAGAATCGCCGGGTTGAAACCAACAGGCCTGAGCTGGATGCGCTGCTAAACCGTAACATGTTTTTCAGTTACTTTTTTGCCCTGGGACGCACGCTTGATGGTGAAGAGCTTGTTTCAGTTACCTCGCGCAGCCCTCGCTATTACGTGAGTGCCGCATTCTGGAGCAGGGATGCCCTGCTCTGGAATTTTCCTGCTGTCCTGATGACAGACCGTGGAACTGCCCGGGAGCTGCTGCTGGCGGTATTTAAAAGGCACATCAGAAATGCCGGTGAACATGCTCACTACATTGATGGCACTGTGCTCTACCCCGGTTTTGAGCTAGATCAGCTGGCCGCTTTTATTATTGCCCTTGCCCACTACCTTAAGAAATCCGAGGATTATACAATTCTTGAAAGCAATCATATCCAGCAGGGTTTGAATATGCTAAGTGAAAAAGCGCTTGAATACTTTGACCCGCATTCCGGTCTTTACAGCACTTTCCTTGACCCTTCAGATGATCCTGTTCCCTTCCCTTACCTTACCTACAATAACGCACTTCTGCAGTGTGCCTTCAGTTTTTTGGGCAGGCTTCAAGCTGATGATTTCTGGCAGAATAAGGGCGATTTTGCCGTTTTAGCCCTGGAACTTCAGCATTCAATCTACGAACACTGTATGATCAAGGGCCCTTTTGGAACCATGTTCGCCTGGGCTGTTGACGGAGAAGGTCGCTTTTTCGTATACGACAACCCGCCTGGCAGCCTGCAACTGCTGGCTCATTACGGTTTCTGCTCCCTGAAGGATTCTGAATTGATCAACACCGTACGCTGGATCCGTTCAACAGATAATGAGTATTTTCACCGTGACAGCCGCTTTGAGGAAGCCGGTTCACTGCACTCTTCCAACCCCTGGCCGATGGGCGCCTGTAATGACTTACTGGCCTGCAACATCGGCGGTGTAGACTTTTTCAAAGATATTGAGATGGATAATGGATTTTTCTGCGAGACAGTCGATCCGGAAACCGGCCGGGTATCAACCGGCGCTGCTTTTGCCTCTGCAGCCGGCTTTTTAGCTTATGCACTGGCGAATATAAATGAAAATTCTTTTTGCCGGGACAATGATAAGAGCAATTACTAACCATAAGAAAGCAGGTCGGTAAATATGGCTGAATTGAAAAAACTTACTTTGTGGGGGAAAATCGCTTACGGTGCAGGAGCGGGCGGATTTAGTATCATCGACCGGGTCTTGATTACCTGGCTCTTCTATTTTTATATTACCAGTCCGCTGGAAGGGGTCGAGGCCTTGATGCCTCCATTTCTTTTTGGGGTAATCATGTTTTTTGGAAGGGTAGTAGATGCTGTCGCTGATCCCTTGATATCCCGCTGGTCAGATAACTACAGCGGGCGTTTCGGAAGAAGGATGCCATTTATGCTGTTCAGCGGTATCGCCTATTCTGCAGTCTTTATTCTTCTTTTTTATCCTCCTGTGGCTGAAATTTCGGCCTGGAACAGTATATATGTTGCTGTAATGCTCGGTCTTTACTTTACCCTGTTCACTGCCTATGTCTGCCCCTATCTGGCCCTGCTCCCCGAACTGGCTCGCACAAACCGGGACAGGGTCGATTTGGCAACCTATAAAGCTGTTTTCAGCCTGCTCGGTGTCGGGGTTGCCCTGATTGGAGCGGGAATATTAATCGGCCTGACAAGTTTTATCGGAATGATCTGGATTATGGCCGTTATAGGACTTATACTGCTCTACATTCCGCTGCTGATCAAAGAAAGAGACTACGCCCAATCCAAGCCGGCAACGCTGGGGTTAGTTGAAGCAGTAAGCACAACTTTTAAGAACCGAGCTTTTGTTATTTACCTCATCGGCAACGTAACTTTCTGGCTCGGCTTTAATATTATAACTTTGAATATCCCGCTATACGTGACGATCTTACTCAAGGGGACCGAAGATGATACATCTATCTATTTCGGACTTGCCTTCGTAGTTGCCCTTCTCTTTTTTCCCGTTGTTAATATATTATCGAAAAAACTGGGTTTGAAAATCAATATGATGTTTGCCCTGGTGGCCTTTTTTGTGCTGCTGCCTCTATTCTACTTCCTCGGTCAACCTCTTCTCGGGATGCCACCGGAAACGGTGGCCTATATCCTGATGGCCCTGGCCGGTCTTCCCCTCTCGGTTATTTTTATCGTACCCGATGCGATTGTAGCAGCGGTTTCTGATCTGGAAGAAACGCTTTCCGGACAGCGCAGGGAAGCGATGTATTTCGGAGCCCAGGGTTTTATCCTGAAACTGGCTTTGGGTGTTTCGACTCTGATTACAGGATTGCTCCTGCAGCTTTTCGGCAGCACTGCCGCCCAGCCCCTGGGCATACAGTTGACCGGTCCGGTTTCGGCACTTTTTATTTTAATCGGTATTATTGTCTTTGCCCGCTACCCGGAAAAAGAGGTTCGCGCTTATCAGCGGGTAGAATAGGGCAAAATAATTGTCGGAAAATATAATTAACTAATGTGTCCCGGAAATTATTGTGGGGTGGTTTTTATGGCTGAGAACCCGGCTCTAAAGAGGGCTCGAAAATTTTTAGAGAAGTTTGACTTGGACCTGGTGCCTTACGAGCATGAAGAGGCAACGAAAACGTCGCCGGAGGCGGCAAAGGCTCTCAATGTTGAGTTGGGTCAGATCGCCAAGTCGATTCTTTTTCGCTCCGGTGACCGGTACGGCCTTTTTGTTGCCACCGGTGATATCCGGATCTGCGATAAAAAGGTGCGGGAACTGCTCGGCGGGGGCAGGGCTAAAATTGCAAAGCCGGAAGAGGTCGAAAAGATCACCGGCTACCGGGTCGGGGGAGTCTGTCCATTTGATATCGACAAGACTATCCCTATCTATATCGACCTGTCGATGAAACGATTTGAAACTGTTTATACCTCTGCGGGAACAGATTATTCGCTGCTGCCGATCAAGGTAAACCAGCTTATCGAGGTAACCGGCGGCCAGTTCGTTGATATAAAGAAAGAAGATAAAACAGCCGGTTAACCGGCTGTTTCGGGGAAGAGAAAATCGATAAATCTTTCGGCTGTGGGCTGTGGTTCGTGATTGGCCAGCCCGGGCCGTTCATTGGCTTCAATGATCTCGTAATCATCTCCGGATATATCCGGCACCAGTAAATCAAGTCCGACTACCGGTATCTTAAGGATCCGGGCTGCCTCTTCCGCGGCATCTTTTAGTTTTTTCGACACCGCTTCGGTAACATCTTCGATCGTCCCCCCTGAATGGAAGTTGGCCAGTCGGCAAACTTTTACCGCTTTACCGACCGCAGGAATTTCATCCATGGCCAGCCCCTGCTCTTCGGCTAGCAGAGCAGTCGCCGAATTAACAGGAATTTTTGATTCGCCATCGGTGGCTTCCAGCAGTTCTTCATTGCGGTTAATGATCAATTCCTCCAGGGTTTTTGTACCGTCCCCGGTTACAGTAGCAGGTATTCTTTCAATAGCTGCCACAAATTTATAGTCGATCACGATTATTCGCAGATCCCGACCGGATTTAAATTCCTCAAGTAATACTGTGCTGTCGTATTTAAGCGCTTCCGCTACAGCTTCGTCCAGTTCTGCTGCTGTACGCACATCAACCGTGATACCCCTGCCCTGTTCGCCGTTAAGTGGCTTGACTACCAGGCGGTTATTACAGCTTCTCAGGAATTCCAGGCCCTTCTCCCTCTCCTGCCAAAGATGCTGGCGAGGCACGCTTAATCCTTTTTCACGCAAAAATTTTAAGGTCAGCCACTTATTCGAACAAATCGTCATCGTATAGGCCGAAGTCATTTCAGTCAGTGATTCGCGGCAGTGGATGGTTTTATCCCTGAACTTCAGAGCAAAAAGGTTAAATTGGTAGTCAATCTCATCAACTTCAATATTCCGTCTTTTCGCCTCATCGATCAGCAGCTGGGCATACATATTCATTTTATTCATTTTTTCGGGCCCCCGAGATAGAGCTTGCGGTTAAAAGTATTTTTTTTCTTGACCGCAAAGACCGGGATCTTACGGAAACCGAGTGAGCGATAAAGATTTTTTGCCTTTTTGTTATCGTGCATTACCGACAGATCAAGATATTCACGGCCGCGCGCTATAAAATGTTCGGCAACCTCGCGGACGAGCGTCCGGCCCACACCGCTGGCCCGCGCATCCGGATCAACACAGAGGCACCATAGACTCGACCCGTTTGTCGGATCATTGAATGCTTCTTTATGATCAATCCCGCTTACCACTCCGATCACTTTCCCGTCAGAAGTTCTCTCTGCCAGGTAGTAGCAGAATACCCTGGTAAACTGGTTTTTCAGGATAGTATCTTCCGGCGCTTCGATCATGCCGCACCGGCTATATATTTTATTGATCTCCCGGGCATCATTACGATTCTGGAGCATGCGCACGGTAAATGCCCTGCTCCGCCGGGCTGGTGGGCGGTACAAGCTTAGCCATAGCCGATAAGTATCGGAAGGATCGACAAAAAGAAGCTCCGGAGCCAGAGAGAGCAAGACATGGTGATTGGGTGTGTAGATTGCAATATCCCGGCAGCTGGTCCGTTCACGTGAAAATTGTTTAATCAAAGCTTCGTGATCAGCAAAAGTCTGGCCGAAAAGGAGATTACCCCAACCGCAGTCGAGAGATATATTTTCTTTCATCGGCTTATTGAGCCGCTTCTTTTTTTCGTTATCCTCTTCGATAAATCCGCTTAATTCGTTATATCGTTCAAGCCTTTTATGCATCGATGCAGTCTTCTGCGCCTGCATTTTCACCCCTCCATTCCCTGGAGCCAGGCTTCAAGAACTGCCGCCTGCCAGATTTTATTTCCGCGCAAAGCGGTTAGCTGCTCTGCGGGGTTCTCAAATAGGCGATCCAGATATTGACTGTTGAAGAGGCCGCGTTCCTTTGCCTGATCAGAATAGAGAATATCCCGGGCATATTCCAGGAATTCACCCCGCATGTACTTCAGGGCGGGAACCGGGAAATAACCTTTCTTGCGGTAGATTACCTCGTGCGGTATAACCTGTTCCGCTGCTTTCTTGAGGATATATTTACCGCCTTCCTTAACTTTCATTTCTGGCGGAATGGATGCGGCAAGTTCGACCAGCTCGTGATCGAGGAATGGCACACGGGCTTCCAGCCCCCAGGCCATGGTCATGTTATCGACTCTTTTAACCGGATCATCAATCAGCATCACTGTTGTATCGATATGAAGGGCCTTCTCAACCCCTCTTGTTCCCGATTCACTGCCGGCAAAGTGATCGCTCACATATTTAAACGAGTAATCTTCCTCCGGGTGGAATTTCTCATCAAGGGTATCGAGCACTTCCTGATGGTTACGGTCAAAAAATTGTTCTCTGTAGATCTGTTCGGGAGAACTGGTCCCTTCACTTTCCATGATCCGGGGGTACCAGTGATAGCCGCCGAAAATTTCATCCGCACCCTGGCCGCAGAGAACTACCCTGCTTTTTTTGCTCACTTCACGGGCTAAGAGGAAAAAGCCAACAGCATCGTGGCTGACCATCGGTTCTGCCATAAAGGTCAGACAGTCGATAACCCGGGGTAGAAGGTCTTCCCCGTCAGCATAGATTTTTTCGTGTTTGGTGCCATATTTACGGGCAATAATATCGCTGTAATAAAATTCATTACCCTCTTCACCGTTTACCGTATCGAATCCAATTGAATAAGTTCGCAGGTCAGGTATATCGAGCTCAGCCATCAGGGCAACAATCAAACTGGAATCAACCCCTCCGCTGAGAAGAGCTCCGACCGGAACATCGCTGACCATCCGCCTTTTTACGCTGATCCGCAGCTTATCCAGAATTGCTTCAACCCAGTCATCCTCTGAGAGATCTTTATTAACAGCCATCTTCAGCGACCAGTAACGCTGTAGGCTCTTTCGGCCGTCCCTATCGATGGTCATCACAGTACCCGGCTCAACTTTTTTTACACAGCTGAAAATGGTCCGGGGAGCCGGAACAACAGCATGAAAAGTTAGATAGTAGTGCAGGGCGGTGCGATCAAGAGTTTGATCAACTACTCCGGCATCATTAAGAGCCTGGATATTTGAGGCAAAGTAGAAAGTTCCGTTTTTTTCCGTGTAATAAAGAGGTTTCTTCCCCAGTCGGTCTCGGCCGAGGATAAACTTATCTTTTTTGCGATCGTACAGGCAAAAAGCGAACATCCCCATTAACCTTTCCACGAAACGCTCGCCCCAGTGATCGTAAGCCTTCATCATTACCTCTATATCTGAATTGGAGGTAAAGCTGTATCCATAATTCTTTAGTTCTTCCCGCAGTTCACGGTAATTATATATTTCACCGTTACAGGTGATAACCAAGCCCAGTTCTTTATTTTCCATCGGCTGGTTTCCCTGCTCCGTCAGGTCAATAATACTCAACCTTGAGTGACCGAATGCGAAGTTTCTACCGAGGTTTACTCCCCGGTGATCAGGCCCTCTCTCCGAGAGAGCGGGCAGCATACTGCGCAGCTCATCTTCATTACTTTCCCTTCCTTCTCTGGATATTGTTCCGCAAATTCCACACATTTTTAAAAAAACAACCCCTTGCAATTTTTTGTATACATGGTTGGCGCATACATGGATAATTATAGCAAATATTATCAAAATGAGAAAACCTGTTCAGGTATGCTGACAAAGGGCATGATGCGTCTGGATAAGCTCATTTCGCATAAGAAGGATGATCTATAAACATAGACTCTCTAGTTGCCATATCCTCCCGTATGCTCGTTTTAGAGGCGATTCTTGTAAATTGCTGGGAAATATTTGCGGTAAAGGGGTAGGTTTTGGTCACGCCAGGGATGGTTCCGGCGAAGTTCGTGAAGGGCTTCAAGGTCCAGATAGGCAAACGCCATCGCTTCCCGGTCGTGAGGTTCGACTTCAGCAAGTATTCCGCTGCCGTCGGCAGTAAGCTCCAGGGGAGCGTATATTCCGGCCCGGCCTGTGTAAGTCAGGCCGGCAATAGATCCCACCAGGGAACTTTTTACACCATAAAGAGGGCATTCCTGCACACGGGGCCAGATACCGCGCAGGGCTAACCAGTAATTATATTCTTCAGGATTGGCAATCGGCAGAAAGGCAATATCGGTGTCCTGCAGCTCCAGTATGCGAAAGCTTTCATAGTAGGTAGCATCCATGCACACAGGCATGGCCAGCCTGCCCAGTGTGGTTTGAAATACAGAGAAGGATTTACCCCTTTTTTCGATCCACTGCTCCTCCAGCGGCAACAAGTGAACCTTATCCTGTGTTCCCAGGAGTAGCCCATCGGGAGCAAAGAGATAAGCGCGGTTAACCAGTGATCCGTCCCGGTCCGTGTGAATATAGCTTCCGGCCATGATATAAAGGCCATAGGCTGAAGCAAATCTAGAATAGACACTGGCGACCAGGGATTCAACAACAGGGCTGGTATAACGAAAAAGATCACTTAGACTAATATCTTCATCGCTAGCTGCCGGAGTTTTCTTTCCGGATAGACGATCCCCGTTCTTTGCCCCGTAAGCTTCCTCCATCTTCTCAATTCCCGGCAGCATGCCAAAAATCGAAATATTATTATATTCAGGAAAGGCAACAAGCCGGGCTCCTGCCTGAGCAGCCTCCCTTACCCGGCGGTGCATTTCATCGATGTAATCAAAGGGAGTATCGTAAAGCTCAAGCTTTATCTGCAGCGCTGCTGCACCAATTTTTCTCTGGTCTCTTTCTTCCGGTATCACTTTAGCCGTCGGAAGCACCGTATCGAGATGCTGGTTAATCTTTGATTGACGGTAGATCCAGGTCAGGTACCGCTGAAACAGCTTTTCTTTTGATCCGCTAAGGGGCATTGTTAAAGTTACACCTTTCGGTTTAATAATCTATCATAGGCTTCAGGATTTAATTGCTCCAGAAGCGGGTAATTGGCCTTGATTTGCAGACGGCTTGACTGGTCTAATCGAGCGGTAATCAACGGGCTGTCCGGGTATCCGCGTTCCAGATAACCGCTCTGGCCGGGAGTTATTTCACAGGGGCCGAGAACGGCCGGAGCCGCCCCGAACTGATAATTGGCAATCTGGCCATTCAGGTTGGCTTCAACAGCCCAGAACTGATTCTGCTGGACCTGGGCCCACATACCTGCCGTTTCCTGCCAGCAGTGAGGTCCTGCCCGGAGAGCCCCACTGCAGAGAAGTATGTCTGCTCCGAGCAGGCCGAAGATTCGACCTATTTCAGGGTGTCGGGCATCATTGCCGATGACCAATCCGGCTTTCAGTTCACCCAGATTAAAAAGATGGAGGTCTTCTCCCCTGCTCAGTCCTATTTTTTTTTCGGCAAAGGTAAGGTGGGTTTGCTGCTGGGAAGCTACAAGGCGGCCGTCAGGATCAAAGCAGCAGGCTGTATGGTAATAAGAACCTGATTTATTTTCAAATATTGTCCCGGCTGTAAGGAAAATACCGAGGGAAGAAGCAATTTCTGAATGAAGATTCAGGAAGTATCTGTTCCAGTCCGTTGAATCTGCCATATGAAATTTTACAGTTTGATCGAATTGATCGTAGTTTTTGACTGCGCCGGAATCTACTCCGAGGACCAGAGAACTGAATGCCGGGAGAACAGCAAGATCCGGTCTGGAGTTTTCCAGCAGCCTGCTTAGATCTTTTTTATATAAACCGGTATCGTTCGTTCGGATCCTGGCTAACGTCAGTGCAGCTACCCGCATAAATTAATCTCTCCTGTAGTTATCTCTGCTTAAATTTTTGCAATTACGGCCTCTGCCATCTCCATAGTTTTGCTGCTTCCGCCAAGATCGGCAGTAACGAAGCGGCCTTCTCTCACAACATCTGCCAGGGCTTGTTCAATTCGATAAGCTGCATCCTTTTCTCCCAGGTGCCGAAGCATGTATATGGAAGAAAGGATCATGGCCGTGGGATTAGCCAGGCTTTTTCCGGCTAGATCAGGCGCACTGCCGTGGACAGGTTCAAAAACCGATATTTTATCCCCAATATTAGCTCCGGGAGTAAGTCCCAAACCCCCGATCAGACCTGCACATAAATCCGAAAGAATATCTCCGTACAGGTTCGGAGCAACAATCAGGTCAAACTGATAGGGATTTAAAACCAGCTGCATCGCAGCGTTATCAACGATGAGATCATTGAATTCTATATCCGGGTAATTTTTGGCAATATGTCGGACCGATTCAAGAAACAGTCCATCGCTGAACTTCATTATATTAGCTTTGTGGATAGCAGTAACTTTTTTACGACCATACTTCAGAGCATAGTCAAAGGCATACCGGGCCACCCGTTCGGAAGCTCTGCGGGTGATTATTTTTATGCTTTCGGCAGCATCTTCTCCAACCATATGTTCCACGCCGGAATATAAATCTTCGGTGTTCTCACGGACAACCACCAGATCAATATCCTGAAAAAGGGAATTTACCCCCTTCAGGCTTTTTACCGGTCGCAGGTTAACGAAAAGATCAAGATCCTGGCGCAGAGCGACGTTGATGCTGCGAAAACCTTTCCCCACCTGGGTAGTCAGGGGGCCTTTCAGGGCAACGCTGTTTCTCCTGATCGAATCCACAGTAATTTTTGGCAGCGGATCACCGTATTTCTTTTCTGCTTCCTGACCGGCAATTACTTCATCCCAGGCAATCTTTACTCCGGCCGAATCTATAATGCTTAATGCCGCCTCTGAGATTTCGGGTCCTACTCCATCGCCCCTGATCAAGGTTATGTTATGCATCTGCTACCTCCCGGGTGTGTGAGTTGTCACTGATTGGATTCTCTCTGGAAATGATATTCTTTAGGTTATCACATAAGATGCATAAATGTAAGAGTAAATTTATAAAAAGCAGTCTAATAATTCCCTGTTCCGATCAATTATCTGTCTATAAACAACTGTCCCTCCGTGAGGAGGGACAGTTTACAACTACTCCAGCCTTTTCTTTTAAAATTCATTTTAAGCACTAAGATAAGTATAGTTTTAACAGCAAAAATGCAATAATCGTTTCATTTTGAATTTCATTATGTAATACTTACCAGTTCTACGGTGGGTACTGGAAGGTATAGAGATGCTTTCCACCCTTTAAGGGCCCTTTCAAGAGCTGGTCGATATCTTCCTGGGAACGCTGGGTCATCTTGTCGGCCGGAGGCAGTTTGCCCGGTGGGTAGTTGGTCAATATATCATCATGCAAACGAACCAGAAAGTTTAAGAGTTCGGTCAGGCCGTCTTTGGCTTTATCGGCCGAAGCCAGGGTAGGCTGACCGATAACCCCTTCGGGACAGGTGATCGCTTCCAGTCCTCCACCCAGGCCGACCTGGCAGTGGCCGGGAATGGGGCTCTGGTAGACATCTCCGCCTTTATCCACATATTCGGAGGCAAAGCCTTCAGTTGGGATATGATCTTCCATATCCTCCATCTTATTCATCTCCGGGAAGAGCGCTAAAGAGTAGGAAGCTTCGGCTTCGTCGGCATGCCTGAACATCGTTTCAAAGGGGCCGCCGTGGGCCTTGTCCTTCATGTGGTCTTTGATCACCGTCGGCCAGTTGACAAAGCTTAATATGCAGGGCACCTGGTAGGTCTTAGCAAACTGGTGCAGCGCATTGGGGATCACGTATTCCTGGCCGTGGCCGTTTAAAAAGATCTGCTTTCTGAAGCCGGTGTTCCAGAAACCGGCGATGATTGCTCTTAAGTAGGCTACAAATGTGTCTTCAGGGATCACTACCGTGCCGGGCATACCAAGGTGATGCCAGGGGTGCGAGCCATACCAGATCGGCTGGGCCACGGTGCAGCCCCGTTCCTGGGCAACCGCTTCGGCCATCCTGCTTACCAGAAAGGTATCTTCTCCTGAGCACTGGCCCCGGCCATGGTTTTCCGTGCTGCCGATGGGCACCAGCAAAATGTCGTTTACTTTGAGCCTTTCTTCGACTTCTTTACCGGTCATGTTCTGCAAATAGATGCCGGAGGCGCGGTCCATGTGCCCCGGGCTCGGGGGGAATTTCCATTCGATGGTCAATTGAATCCCTCCTTTTTTTGATCAAGCGGCTTAAGCGGGGCCGAAATCTGCCCGCTTAAGCCTGTAGTGTTTAAGTCAAACAGTTCCGGATTACTGGCCGGGAATCGACATATCGGATGCTACGCCTTTGGACTGTTTGAATTCAGGGTAGTATCTTTCGAGCATTTCAACCACAATAGAGGCCTGCTCGGCCATCAGCTTGCCTTCCTTGGCGGTGGTCAGCTGACCGTGGCCGCCGACTACCGAGTTACCGGTTTTTAAGTGGACCGGGGCGCCAACCCTGACGATTTCGGGTGCTTCGTAGACCCTGATGAATCCTCCGGAGGCCGGCGGGTTGTCGGTATGGACATCCAGTGGTGTATCGACAGCAGCTCTCAGGGCGGCAATCATGTCCAGGGAGAGGTCGCGAACCGGGTTGATCGAGTCGGCCCCGAGGTTTTTAAGCAGTTGGAAGCTGGCCGGGTTACCGTGGCCAACGTGAGCGCTCAGTTTAAAAATCATGTTCTTGGGCAGTTCGCCCATTTTACGCAGTTCGTTTAGAACCCAGAGCAGGCCTTCGTCGTAGCATAAGACGCCCAGGCCGCCCATTTCGGCAATGCGAAAGACATCTTCAACAGCCCTGACAACCTGTTCCATCCCTCTTAGGCGGTACGAGATCCTTACGCCCTGGCTGGACAGCCTGGTGGCGCTGGTGTCATAGGTCGCCCGGGGTCCTACCGAGATGTTTAATTCACATTTGTACTGCTTGGCCAGATCAATGTAGGCTTTCAGTTCTTCCTTGGTATGACGGAAAGCGCCGTAGGTTTCGTCAACGCGGTTGATTGTTATTCCGATCTGCTCGGCCCTGACCAGCAGCGCTTCCATCGCTTCGGCGGTATTAATTGTCGGCACTTCAATTCTAAAATGGGCTCCGTCGGCAAATCTTTTGGGCGAATCGGGCAGGTTGCCCAAGTCTCCGGCCGGCAAACCCAGCTTGACCATTAAATCTCTTGTCTTCTGAAATATCATTTTTAATTCAACTTCCTTTCAGTTTTTATATTATTTGTTCATTACTTAAGGTGCTCGGGCAGTGGAGGTGCGTAGGCCCAGATCACCTTGATCGGCTCATCACCTGTATTGACTATCTCATGCGAGACTCCCCTGGGGGCAAAGATGGCGGTTCCGGCTTCCAACGGGTATTCTTCTTCCCCGCCGTTGACCACCAGCTTGCCTGTGCCGCTGGCAATGAACATCGCTTCTTCGGAATCTCCATGGCTGTGCACCGGTATCCGGCTGCCTACTTCGGTAACGTTGACACCCATTGATATCTGCGAGGCTCCCACACTGTGACCAGAGATCAAAATTTTCGAGACCCGCGCCGGCTCACGCCTCACTCCTTCCACATCCTGTTCCCTGACTATATATTTCACATCAACACCTCCTTTTAAATTAAAATATCATAAATAATTAGTGCCAACAATATAATAAAGCAATTATTGTGCCAACTATGTTATGCCGACGAATACTGATCTTCATTAATATTTCATTATGAACATTTCAATATGCAAAACATCCTGAAATGTGATAATCTAATAAATAGAGAAGGAGGTTCAGACCATGCCCAGTATATCGATAATTGCACCGGATAGTGAACTTGCCGATCTCTGCAAAAAAGTTATCGGAAATATTAAAACTGGAATCAAAATATCAATCTTTGTCGCCCCCGCACTTCAGGGTGTTGAAACAGCCAGGCAGGAAGTAAAAAAAGGGGTCGAAGTTATAATATCCCGCGGTGGAACTTCTACACTGATCGAAAATGCAAAGCTCGGTATCCCGGTTGTCGACATCGGGATCAGCTACCAAAATCTATTGTACAGTTTATCTGAAGCAAAAAAATACGGTACAACGGTGGCCATGATCGGCTATAAAAATGTTTTTCAATCAATCAAAAAAATCGATAAGCATCTTGAAGAACTAACCGGTATAAAAATAATAGCCCGCAAAGTTAATAATGACGAAGAGATCTATGATGTAATGCATAGAATCTTCGGGGAAGAGAACAGTGAAAATCTGGTTTTCATCGGCGGCAGCATGGTGGCCAAAACCGCTACAGACCTGGGTTGTGCATCTGTCGCTTTGAAATCTACCGAGGAAAATATCATCCAGGCTATTGAGGAAGCTCAAAAGATAATCAATGCAACCCGGGCTGAAAAAGAAAGAGCCAACATGTTTAAAGGAATTCTTGACCATATTTCCGACGGTGTTATCTCCGTTGATAAAAACGGAAGAATTACTGTCTTCAACAAGGCGGCTCAAACAATCATGAAAGCTGATGAAAAAAGTCTTATCGGCAATGAAGTTAGCAGTACATTTTTAAGCTCGCGAATTCATGATGTGGTGAAACAAGGGAAACCGGAGTTAGGTGTGCTTGATGAAATGGGTGGTATAACCGTTGTAACCAACAGCACGCCCATTTTTGTCGACAATCATGTGGTTGGTGCAGTCGCCACCTTTCAGGATGTAACATACCTACAGCAGCTGGAACAGCAGGTTCGCCGAAAACTGGCTCGCCAGGGACTGATTCCGAAATATAAATTTGAAAATATAATCGGTAAAAGCGCCGGCATGAAAAATGTAATCCAACGAGCTGAAAAATTTGCCGATACCGACTACACGATTCTGATCACAGCTGAAACAGGAAGTGGAAAAGAGATTTTTGCCCACAGTATTCACAGCACAAGCAAACGGGCCAAAGGACCTTTCGTAACCATCAACTGTGCATCTTTACCGGAAAGTTTACTTGAAGCAGAACTTTTTGGTTACTCGGAAGGCGCTTTTACAGGCGCTTCAAAAGGAGGACGGGCAGGCCTCTTTGAGCAGGCCCACGGCGGTACCATCTTCCTCGATGAAGTAGGTGAAATCTCAGGCCGTTTACAAATATTATTCCTGAGAGTTCTTCAGGAAAAAGAGATCCGCCGGATCGGTGACAGTAGAATAATTCCGGTTGACGTCAGGATTATTTCCGCTTCGAACAGAAAGTTAAAGGAACTGGTCAGCCAGGGCGGGTTCCGGGAAGACCTCTATTACCGGTTAAATGTATTAAACCTGAGCATCCCTCCCCTCAGGGAAAGGCAGGAAGATATCCCCCTCCTGGTAAATCATTTTCTCAGCATGTATCCTTCAGCAGACCGGCGCAATACTGTTGCCACACCGGAAGCGATGAAATTACTTCAACAGTACGAATGGCCGGGCAATGTCCGCCAGCTGGAGAATATTATTCAGCGTTTGATGGTTATCGCCGAAAATGAATTATCAATTGAACCGGCAGATGTTATACAGGCCATGGAAGGAGAACTCTCAAACCATCATGACCTCAATAATTATGGTGAAAAGGTTTCTGCCACATCTAATGAGTATAATAACCTGTTCAGGGATTTTACGGCCACGTCAAACGGACCTGCAGAAGCAAATGGCAAAACAGTTCTTGATAAAGGGGAAGGGTTGCTCTCTGACATTGAGAATGAGGCAATCCTGAAAGTTTTAAGAAGTGTAAACGGAAACAGACAGGAAGCAGCCAGGATACTCGGTATAAGCAGCACTACACTCTGGAGACGCCTGAAAAAGATTGGTACCAAAGTATAGTTTTACCCTCCCATCATCAGAGGGTAAAACTCAAGATGATCTTCCAGATTAACTTCTTTCTCTTCCGGTTCTAGGACAGTCCTTCCATTAATCAGGATCAACCCGGTTTGCTCAGGATCCAATCCCATTTTGATCATCAGTTCCAATACAGTAGTACCGGTAAACTCCATTTCTTGTTTCTTTCTGGAGAAGTTTACCGGTTTACCATTTAAATGAAGCCCTCGATTAACGGTAACTGTAACCTGCATTTAATATCCCCCGCCAATTTTCAATTTGTCAATGTTAAAAGCGGAGGTTATCGATTTCCTCCTGCGGCACATCAAAGACAGTGTTGTGCGGCGGCAGTTTTTCTTTGTAGAAAAACTCCGGAAAACGTCTCTCGGAAAATCCTGCTTTCAGGTTGAACTCTTCTTCCAGGCGCAGTGTTTCACGGGCCAGTTCGTAAATGTCCTCTTTCTGCAGCTTCAGACCATGCAGACTGTTGGCCAGATCAGCGACAAGATCCATGTCGCCGAAGACTGGGGTGCGGGCGAAGAGGCACATACCGAGTATATCCACGATGGTGCCGTCTACCTGTAAACCCAGGGAAAGCTCAACCTGGTTATCCTTGCCCAAAGGGTCAACTTTATCGCGTGCGCCGAAGGCATTACCGGTGGTGTGGTCACCACCCATCGGTGAGGTTATATAGGTAACCCCGTTGCCTTTCAGGGACCGGGGGTCATAGGCTGGCAAAGCCTGGTTACGGCCGACGGGAATTCTCTGCGTACCAAATACCCTGCCGGTGATTAAGGCACCGCTGCCCACAATCCGCCCCAGGGGAGTACCCCCGGCAACCTCTTTCAGAACCTTTTCACATGCTTTTACATCGCCAAATTTCATGTATCCCACATCCATCAGGATCCCCAACACCACACCGGTTTCAATTGTATCCAAACCATAATCGTTGCAGAGCTTGTTCAGGTAGGCCACATCATCCAGATTGTCGATTCCACAGTTGGAACCGAGCATACCGATTGTTTCATACTGAAGGGTGGATACAATTGCTTCACCCTTTGAGTCAGGATATACATTACCGCAGCTGATCAGGCAGCCGAGCATACAGGGTGCCGAAACCTTGCCCTGTCCCTTACGTTCAACGATGGTATCATGCAGTTTTTCTCCGCTGAGATTCTCTGCATGTTCGAAGTTTCCCTGCCGGAAACTGTAGGTAGGCAGCGCCCCCATTGCATTAACGGCATTTACGATAGCGGCAGTTCCGTACTGCTTACGGTTTTCCAGCCGTGGATCTTCCAGAACCAGCTGGTTAAACTTTTTACGCTGTTCTTTTAGTTTAGCCTCGTCAGCTGCTGCCGGTTTCATCTCCCGGTTGTCCTTAACGACCATCGCCTTGATTCTTTTCGCACCCATTACTGCTCCCAGGCCTCCACGAGCCATAGCCCTGGCATGGCCGAAGGGATCAACAGACATAATCGCTGCCGCCGGAAGCTTCCGCTCCCCTGCCTGGCCGATGCAGATTATTCCTGCTTTGTCGCCGTACCTTTCCTGGAGGGTTTCAAAAGTCTGAAAAACACTGAGGTTTTCCAGGTCAGTCGCATCTTCTAACGCGATATCTTCTCCGTCGATGACGAGAAGCTTAAGGGTTTCGTCGGTCGGTAATCCTTCAAATACAAGGGCGCGAAATCCCGACCTCACCATCAGTGCAGTGAATAGTCCGCCGCTGTTGCTTTCCTTGATGCCTCCGGTTAAAGGACTTTTAGCGCCGGCAGATATCCGGGCGGAACTGCTTATACCGGTCCCGGTCAGCAAACCTGCCGCAAAAATAAGTTTGTTGGATCCGCCTAGTGGATCACAAACCGGGTCTACCTCATCATGAATTATTGCCGAGGTTAGCGCACGTCCACCTTTATTCAGGTATTTCTTATTTAAACTTTCTTTTGTAATCGTATTCTCATCAAGATTAATTCGCAGTATCTGATTCAATCAGATCAACTCCTATCACAATATATTAAGTTTACCCGGCCAAGGTTTCTTTTACTTTCTCCCACATTAATTTGGGCACTTCCAGCCCGTTTTGCCTATTTCTTTCTTCGGTGTTGTACTCTATTTCTCCCGCCAAAAAGAGTTCATTTACTCCTTCTGCTTTTCGGCTGTTTTTAATTTTTTCTTTTAACCCTTCAACCCTTTCCAGGTAAACGTCAAAATCGATCATGCTTTGAATATTAAAGGCCAGCAAAAAGTTTCCTGAACAGATCGGGCTGGTCATATCATCCAGGGAACATACCTCATCACAGCTGCTGCTTCCAGTAATAATACCGGCGATGATATCGATCATCAGCGCCATGCCGTATCCTTTAGGACCGCCTACCGGAGTAAGTGTCCCCAGAAGCGCTTTACCCGCATCAGTTGTATCCCGGCCTTCCGCATCCTTTGCCCAACCCGGGGGAATAGGTTTATCCTCTTTTGCATAGATCCGTATTTTACCGCGGGCAACATTGGTGGTAGCCATATCAAGCAGTATCGGTCTCTCTTTGGCCGGGACAGCCAGGGCAAAGGGGTTTGTACCAAAGAGGGCTTCAACTCCTCCCCATGGTGCCATCGCCGCGTTGGTATTGGCTGTAATAAATCCCAACATATTTTTGCGGGCAGCCATTTCAGGATAATATCCGGCAAGGCCGATATGGTTCGTGTTTTTTATTCCCACACAGCATAAGCCTTTTTCTGCCGCTTTTTCTATGGCCAACTCCATTCCCCGATAGGCAACAACCTGCCCCGGTCCGTTGTCTGCATCGATCCAGATGACGCTGTCAGCTCTCTCTTCGATTTTCAGTAACGGCCTGGGGTTGATCAGGCCCTTGTTCATTCTTTCTACGTAATGATCCAACCTTGAAATACCGTGAGAAGAAATTCCCCTCAAATCTGCTTTAATCGTTGTATCAACCAGAATTGAGGCGTCTTCTTCTTCAAGAGGGCTCTTTTTCAGAACCGCCCAACAATATTTCCTTAGTTCTTCTTCGCTGAGCAGGTGCTTTTTGCTCATGGCAGAACACCAACTTTCTTTATCCCTTACATTATAATAGCAGCTTACCCTGCTTTCTTCTTTTGTAAATATTGCTTTATTTAATATAAATACGGGCGGGGTCGATTACTTCTCTGAGGAGTTCTATTTCTTCTTCTGATGGTGGTGCCGTCTCATCGACCCTGTTCATCAGCAATTCAAATCCCGTATTCTCAACAACGTCTTCAATCCTCACACCCGGGTGAACCGAAAGCAGTTCCATTCGTTTACTTTCTTCATTAAAGCCCATAATTGCTTTATCGGTGATAATTTTAGCGGGCCCGCCGCCTTTTAGCCCTGCATCGGAGCGTGAAGTTCCTCCATTCAGGAAACCTGTAGAGGTGTTATAGGTAACCTTTTCCGGAAATTTCCGTTTTTCGTGCGGCATGATGACCAATATCTTTTTGGCCAGGGTCGCAATATCGTTGGCCCCACCGCTACCGGTAAAATGGCGGAATCCGCCATCGGAACGGTTGACCAGGGTGGAGTTCAGGTTGCCATACATGTCTATCTCAAGGCCGCCGATAAAACCGACATCAACCAGGCCCCGGTGTAAAAAATTACCCATTGTACCGATGGTGTTGGTAAAATAACTCGATTTAAACCAGATCCTCGGGTCTGCAATGCCAACTGAAGGTTCTTTCGGTTCCGGATCAATCACGCCGATTTCCAGGATCATGGTCAGGTTGGGGGCATGAGTCATCTGGGCCAGGATGGAAGCTACCTGCGGCAGGCCTAAACCAACCAGTACATTCTGATGATCTTTCAGTTCTCTTGACCCTGCAACAGCCATCAGTTCACGCATGGAGAAATAATCGTTTTTCACTGTTCATGCCCTCCCTCTAATACTTCTTCAACGAATCGGCGGTTAACTCAGTTATCCGTTTTAAGCCGCCAATCAGCTCAAGATATTCATCAAAACTTTTTACGCTATAGATATATTTGTCCAGGTATTCCTGCATTCCCTGCGGTGTGGAAGCATAAGATACATATTCTTCAATATGGGCACGATCATAATCATACTTTCCATATACCGACGTAGGGTGTGCCCCGTAGGGCTGGTGAACAACCATTTTAACCCTCGGCGCCGGGATGATAACTTCCTGGGCGATGTACGGGGTCAACTCTTCAGATATGATTTCATCAGCGATTATTATGATCTCATCGGATGCCAGGGCAGCTTCCTGATCCCACCTTGGTCCATAGATTATGGCATTACCCTTTTTATCGGCTTTGGGAACATGCACGACCGCAAAATCCGGGAAAAGGGCTCGTAGATATACCACTTTTTCGCCGGTAAAAGGACATTCGCCGGTTTTGATTTCATCACTTTTTGTTTCAAGAAGCCTGGCCAGTATGTCAGAGCCAAGGATTGTCTGTGAAGGTATGTAAGGGATCCCGACAGAGCCGGCCAGAAAACGCATGGCCAGTGAAAGGTTGCTGTATTCATTTATTTCAACGGTTTTCTGCTCGATAGCCCGATTTACATTGTACAGTGGTCCCGGACGATCCAGTGATCCTCCACCATAATTTAGCCTTTTAACTGCACCGGCCCCGACAAGCAGATCGGTTTCAAATGCGCCTATGCACTGTGATAAAGTGAGATCTTTCTTACCCTGTCTGATCAGTTCATGAGCAAAGGCTACCGGACTGCGAGTGATGGCAAACCCGCTTAAAGCTAAATGGGCTCCATTAGGCACAGCTGCAACAGCTTCCTCCATTTTTACCACTTTTGAAGCGCCGATCATGCTATACCTCCTCTAAAGTCGATCCCACAATACCGATGGTCACAACACATTTATTGTCATGCAGGTCAACGGAAACCAGTTCACTGTTGGAACCGATAAGCGAATCGATATAATGCATTACAAGGTTGGCACAGGGGCAGGAGAAAGGAGGAATCCCTTTTTCAGCAAGCCCTTTTTCAACATCGAGATGCGTGCAGTCAAAAAATTCTACGATTAACTCGTTCCCTTTTCCGTTATATTCAGCTTTGCTGATAATATCTTCTTTAATCAAAATATCTATTACGTTATCAATAGTTTTTTCCCAACTTTTATCTGCCGGGCCGGTTCCATATTTTTCTTTAAAATAATTTACTCCAACCAGGGTAGTGCGATAACGGGCTCCGCGGCCCCTTTCATCCCAAAAAGCAAGTTCTAAATCTTTCACTATTTCATTAATATACTTCTCACTGCTCATAATAAACCTCCTCCAGTTCGATTACTCTTGATAAAAAGGCTTACCATACTTCTCATCGAAAGTCAGTTCGTTTAATTCAATCCGTGGCCTCGGACGAGGCAGGCGATCCATGTGTCCAAGTGGGATAATACTGATTACTTTATATTCTTCGGGCACTTCCAACAGTTCCTTAAGTTTCAATTCATCCCTTATATCAATACAGGGAGCGATTACCCAGCAGGCTCCGAGGCCGAGAGCTGTGGTCATCAAAAGCATATTCTCGATAGCAGCGGATGTGTCAAAGGGAAGATCCCAGACATCTTTTTTCCCGATAACTACGATAACTACCGGGGCTTCACCGGCAAATGCCGATACATCACCACTGGTTAACTTTTTAAAAATCGCTTTCTTCTTCTCTTCGTCCTCAAGTCCCGCGAAGCGTTTATGCAGGTTCTTGGTGATAAATTCACCGGAGAAACGTCTTCCGCTGCCCTGGGCAGATATCTTGCCAAGTTTTTTCCTTCGCTCCTCATCACGAACGACGATAAATCTCCAAGGCTGCGCATCCTCTCCCGAAGGCGCCCAGCGGCCTGCTTCAAGAATCAGCTTTAAATCTTCATCTGATACAGGTTTATCGGTAAATTTACGTACACTGCGCCTGTTGTAGATAATATCCCACGCTATCTCTCTCATTTCTTTCGTGCCTAGGTTTTCCATAACATCTTGCCTCCTCTGTTTTCTCTGCTCGGTTTACCCATAATAAATTGGCCAACATGATTATATTTCAATGACTTATTAATATTTAGAGCAAATGTCGTGCCAACAAAAATAAATGAAGGATATCTTGAGTAAAAACGCACCTCAATAGTGTTTCATTTTTATTCATCTGTATCTTCATCTTCAATTTCTTCTATTGCTTCCTGGGGGCATATATCTGCACAAGCTCCACATGAAACACATTTTTTGGGATCGATTCTGGCCACCTCTGCTTTTGTCAGTTTGATTGCAGACTCTGGACAGATTTCTTCACATACACCACATCCAATGCATTGTGATACATCGACTTTATACATTGTTGCAACGCCTCCAAACCGCTAATATACTTCTGTCATGGTGATTAAACATCAAATTTGAACAAAGTTTAAAGGTCTCCATGATTTACATTATATTTGTCTTTTATTATAGTTTATATCTAATTATTATCAAATTATATTACCTTTGATCATAATTGCAGTGTGCACCTTGCAGGCTGTAAATCTTTTCATTTTGAAAAAGAATTCCACTTCAAAAATATCTTCGTTGGCTTCCCCGGATAGATCCCGTAGATTATTCACCCTGACCTATGGTCGGAAGTCCGTATACTGATTTCCAGCCAGGGCTCAGGGGTTCACGCAGGTAAGGCTCCATTTCTTTAGCCGAGCGTAAAGTGACTTTTTCAGTATCGGGAACGGTTCCCGGAGGAAATGCTTCTAAGATCTCATCAATTAAAAGCGTTAGATAGCGTACTATGGCGGCAATAGGTTTTTTTGCTTTTTCTGCGGATGCCTCTTTTGAAGGGCCAACTACCCCTTCCGGTGTGCCCATCAATTCAATAGGATTATGCCCCTGGCACTCGGACCAGCGGCTGGGACGACAGTAAGAGTCAACTGATACATCCATATGTCCGCCAGGTAGAAATCCTTCAGGGGCAGTATTAACGGCATATTCCATCTCTACCATCTCCGGGAAAAGCAGCAACCCCAGGGAAGTTTCGTGCTCATCGGCATGGATGAAGGGAGATTCAAATACGCCGCCCAGCTCTTTAGGCCGGAAGAATTCACGAACAGCCCTGTGCCAATCCATTAGTCTGAAAATACCGGGAAGCTGATAACGCTTGGTAAACTGCTGAATCACTGCTTCCAGCATCCATAATTGACCATGATTATTTACTATGATCTGCTTGCGGAAACCATCGTTCCACAATCCAAGCATAACGTCAATGAGCAGCTCCTTGGAAACTTCTTCCCTGACTATAACATTACCCGGCATCCCGATGTGATGATAGGGGTGTGAACCGTATAACAGTGGCGGAAGGGCCAGATTAACGGCATATCCTTTTTTTGCGGTGTAACGGCGGACCGCTTCACAAATAGAGGTTACAAAAAATGTATCCATAGCGCTTACCGTATGCATTCCGTGGTTTTCGGTGCACCCTACCGGTATCAAAACTATATCGTTTTTACGGCGGTTCTCCACCAGTTTGTTGCGTATAGTAGTCTGAATATAAGAGTTAGGCTTAACCCATTCGGGAGGTGAAGGTATGCCATACTCCGCCAGGATGGCATCGATCTCGTGATCATTGGCTTCCCAGATTTCTTTTTTCATGCGACCTACTGCATTGTCTTCCAGGATTAAGTCAGCACGATTCGTTTTTAAAAAGTTGCTCATGGTTTATTTATCCTCCTGATTACATATTTTACTCCTGACTGTTGAACAAAGTAGATAAATACCTGTGTGCCTGCATCGCCTCCTTGGCCGGATCATCGATTAGTAAGCACTCCAACGATAGAAACCCGCTATAGTTTATATGTTTCAGTGCATTGATAATCGCAGGAAAATCGATGTGAGCATTTCCGGGAATTTGGCGATTACTATCGGCTAAATGAACATAAGATATCTTATCTTTGTACCTGGCAATGCAATCCACAGTGTTTTTTTCTTCGATATTCATGTGAAAAGTATCTGCCATAACATATAGATTATCCATTCCCACTTCACCGATAAAAGCTACTGCTTCCGCCATGGTATTTAAGTAGTTTGTTTCATAACGGTTGATCGGCTCAATGCTAATATTTACTCCACAGTTTTCAGCATAGGCGGCGCAAGATTTCATAGCCGTCTTGATCCACTCCTGCTGCTTCTGCCTGACAGAAATCTTTTCACTTAATTTTCCGCGTAACAGCCCAAATATTACATTATCCGATTGAACTGCCGAGGCAAAGGCAATCTGCTCTTTGAATCTAACCTCGGCATTCTGCCGTATTTCTTTATCTTCATTAACAAGACTTAAACCGTCTTCCACGTAAGCCAATCCAGTCGAGACTGCGGACACTTGAACACCATATTTTTTAATCACCCCTATTACCTCTGTGGCAGAAATATCATATGCTGTTCTTATACTCATTTCAATTCCCTGATACCCCATACTATTAGCTGTTTCAACACTGCCGGCGAAATCTCCCGTAAGTATTAGGGGCGCAAATTTACGTGGTTGAGCTGTCCAGGTTAAAGATAATCTCATTTTTTTCCTCCCATCCGAATTACAATCATGGTTCAGTTTAAATCAGGATGTAAAACTACTTTCAAAGCACGATCTAACCGCTTAACAAAGGTCTCGAGAGCTTTTGGAAACTCTGTTAACGGAAAATGGTGAGTAATTATCTTCTCCGGCTGAACCTTGCCTTTAACCATGAGGGGAATAATCTCTTCACAGGTGCTCTGGTTGGCGCGAACCCCAAACAGGTTCATTTCTTCCAGGATTAGCTTTAACATCGGGATTTCCACGTTCTGCTTTGGCAGGCCCGCAAAGACAATATTGGCGTTTTTCCGGGCAACCTGGATCGCCTGAGCAGCAACATCATGAGCGCCGGAACACTCCACAATTACTTCAGCACCTCTTCCGTTCGTAAGCTCGAGAACCTCTTTAACAGGATCGCCTTTCTCAATATCCACAATTTCAGCACCCAACTCTTTGGCTTTCAACAGCCGATCCCCCCGGCCAATCACAATAATCCTTCCCGCGCCCAGCGCTTCCGCACACATGTAAACCTGCAGCCCCATCGGCCCAGGTCCAAAGATAACCACCGTGTCACCTGGGCAAATTTTACCACGCTTGGCTGAGTGAAGTGCGATACTGGTCCCATCTACCATCGCTCCCTGATCAAATGATAAACTTTCAGGAAGGCGGTGTAGAGTCTTGATATGAGCTGCCTGGTATTCTGCATACGCGCCTTGACTGTAATGTCCGTAATGCCGGTGGACTTTTTTATTACCGTAATAATCGCACAAGTTGTAGCGGCCAGTAGTACACATCCGGCAAATACCACATCCTACATGAGAAGTTCCCGCAACCCTCTCGCCGATTTTCCAGCCAAATTCCTGGGTATTTTCACCCAGAGCAACAATCTCACCAGCCCACTCATGACCGGGGATAAAGGGAAATTCCCGCGGCCAGATACCGGCAAACTTTCCTGCTATCAACCCGGGATCCGTTCCGCAAATTGCTACTGACTTAACCCGGCAGAGCGCCTCCTGGTATCCAGGCTCGGGTACATCTACCTTCTCGATGGAGTAATCATTATACTGCTTGAGAACTAGTGCAGTCATCTTCTCCGGAATTGTCATGATAACACTCCTTTACTTTTTTCCCAGAACTATTTTAGCCCGCTCAACTATAGAGGCGGCTGTCATATTGAAATTCTCCATTAAATATTCAACAGGACCGACTTCACCAAAGAGATCACATACCCCTACCCGTTCCAGGGGAACAGGAGTATTTTCTGCGAGAACTTCCGCCACTGCTGAACCAAGGCCTCCCACAATATTATGATTTTCCACAGTCACGATAGCCCCTGTTTCCAGAGCACACCGGCAAATGGTCTCTTTATCAATGGGTTTTAAGGTAAAATTATTTACCACCCTGGCGGAGATCCCTCTGGTGGATAATAACTTAGCCGCTTTCAAAGCTTCCACCACCATAATTCCTGAAGCGATGATCGTAAGATCATTTCCTTCCTTTAGCGTAACCGCTTTGTCGATTTTAAAAGTGGAACCGGATTCATATACTTTAACTGCATTCCGGCGAAGCAGGCGCACATAAAACACTCCGTAAAGATTGGCTAACTGTTTGATAATATCCTGAAGCATCACCGAATCAACCGGTTCAATAATGGTCAGATCGGGAATGAGTCGCATTATTCCCAGGTCTTCAAGAGGCATATGTGTTCCGCCGTTGTATGCGGCAGTTATACCGGGATCACTGCCAATAATGCGTACATTTAGCTTTGCATATGCTGCCGACATATAAATCTGGTCATAACATCTTCTGGTGGAAAAAGTGCCAAAGCTGTGAACATAAGGGATTTTCCCCGTAGCTGAAAGGCCGGCAGCAACACCAATCATATTGGCTTCCTGGACTCCACAGTTAAAAGTACGCTCCGGGTAAGCTTTCAAAAAGGGGATCATCCCCATGGATTTCATCAAGTCCGCATCCAGCGCTACAATACGTTCATCTTCCTCGGCAAGTTCTATCAAGGTCCGGCAGTACATATCACGCATCATGATATCTTCCTGAACATTGCTTTCGGCCAGGTATATACTCACTTAGTAACCACCTTATATATTTTAATTACCATTATCTGCCATTAATGTGCCCAACTGAATTTCTATATGGCTAATAGCCTCGTCGATCTGTTCAACGGTAAAAGCCATATGATGATTGTCCAATATCCCTTCAGCAAAAGTACACCCCTTACCCTTTTGAGTGTGCAGGATTATGGCTGAAGGTTTCCCTTCACTGCTACGGGCCTGCATCAAAGCATTATAAATTTCCTCTATATCATGACCATCTACCTCGTAAGTGTACCAGCCAAAACATGCAAACTTTTCCGCCAGGTTACCCAGATCCAAAATATCCCTTGTGTAACCATCAAGCTGCTGCTTGTTGTAATCCACAAAAGCAATCATGTTGTCTAACCGATGATGAGCAGCAAAAAGAGCCCCTTCCCAAACCTGGCCTTCGTTGCATTCCCCATCACCGAGAATAAGGTAAGTATAGCTGTTTCTTTTATCAAGGCGGTTACCGAGGGCAATACCTATAGCGGTGGATATTCCCTGGCCCAGCGAACCCGTAGTCATATCAACCCCGATCGTTTTGTTACGATCACAGTGGCTGGGCAAAGCAGTACCGGGCCTGTTTAAGGTTTTCAACTCATCCATGGAGAAAAAACCTTTCAAGGCTAAAGTCGCATATAAAGAAGGACCGGCATGCCCCTTTGATAAGACCAGCCAATCGCGCTCTTTCCATTCCGGATCTTCGGCTCTTACATTCATAACTTCACCATATAGCACTGCCAGGGTTTCCACAATTGACATGGAACCGCCGACATGACCAAAACCAAGGTGTTTAAACTCATGTAAAGTCTCCAACCTGATTTGCGCAGCAAACCTCTTCAATTCTTTCTTTTTCTCTTCGGTTAACATATTGGTTACCCCTTAAGTGACTAAGGTCCATTTATTTTTGGTGATTAAATTATGTGGCTATCTTAAAGTGTTGTATTTAAGTTAATACCTGATAGCCGAGGTAGATGGTTGTTACGCGTTCAGCTTTGCACCCAGAGTTTTGGCTTGCCTGTGCCATCGTCGGTACCTTTGATGTACCAGTTCTTGCCAAACGGATCGACATCCATCCTGGTCACGAAGTCGAATGGCGATTCGAACTCAATGTAGTCGAATCCCGATTTGGAAGAGATTAACGAATGCCAGTCACCCGAAGGTATAAAGACAAGGTCACCAGGACCGACCGGTAGACTGCCATTGTCATGGCGGACCTCTCCGGTTCCCTTTAAGATGAAATAGAAGTGCTCCGGGATAACGCTACAAGTTTCAGAGGGAAGATGCATATGTCTTGGTGAATAAGCGTGAGGTTCGTAGAACATCCGGCCCAATTGGAGGTCAAAGGAATCAGATAAACCGGTTTCCTGGTTGACCCAGAAGATCCGCTCGCGAGAGCGTTTCTCATCGATGAGCGACTGGAGCTGCTCTTCCACGAAGATATAGCCCTTCGGCTTGTCGTTGTCGGTCTTTCTTCCTGTGTACTTCGGCACGTCCACCAACAGCAGGGTAAGAGGTGTGGCACTGGTTGTGATCTCTGACAGCTCACCGGGCTCAAGATAGACGCCGGATCGCTTATTCACAGCATGTCCGGTAGTGCTTCCATCCGATGTGTGCGTGATCTTAGCTTTCTCACCTTCAAGGATATAGGCAACCTGAGTCCGGTCTTTCCGGGTAAGACAACAGGTCTTTCCCGGATCGAGCTCTTTTATAACCAAATGAACCCGGGTTCCATCCTCGTCCGGTCGGAGCAAGGTTCGAACATGTCCTTCCTCCACCGGAACTGAATCCTTACTTTTAATGTTAATGACCTTTATCATATCATCCTCCCAAACCTGTTTTTTAATATTTTCCTGATTACCCGTTTAACGCTGAAATAATTCATGACCGTGCTACCAGAAAATCCTAGAGGCGAGGGATAATGCTGCCGCCAAGGATATCGGGTATGAGACTCGGAATCGCTCCCAACCAGAGCCGTACGCCCAGGAAATTCAAAGCCACAAAAAAGATAGCCGCGCCCAAGGCCGCAATGAGGAGCGCCTTCCACCAGACAATTTTCCCTTCTAATATCAGATATGCCAGCAGGAATAGCGGTATACTCACAGGAAGGCCAAAGAGGAAAATAGCGGCACCCATACCAACAATCCAGAAGATGATCCGCAATACCGATCCGGCAGCCGTTTGCACCTCTTCCTCTACTTCACACTTCTTTTTCGAACTCCCCCCAAGCATCTCATCCAGACCCACTTCCATACGTTTCATCAACTCCGGGGAAAAGTGACCCACCAACAAACCCAGGAGAAGAATCAACGTGCCGCTGCTAACAATTATGGGCATCAAGCGCGCCCTTTCTCCATACTGGAAGGAAAAGATCAAGATCATCAGAACAAAGACAGCAATCGCCACGGTAAATATAAACTCACCGCTCTTCCAGGGTTTAAGCTTTTCTATTTCGTCCCCGGCAGCAACCGGTGCAGATTCGACAGCAGACTGAGTAGTTTTCTCGGCTATTTGCAAACCGTCTTCCTGTGCCTTATTTCCCTTTTCCCGACGATACTGCAGCCAGCCCTTAATTACAGGATAAAGCAGCATGGTCAGTATCAGAACAATTAACACCACCGAAATGGGGTTGCTCACAAATACAGTGTAGCTTCCCTGGGCCAGCCGCAGGGATGTATGAAAATACCTTTCAGCCATGGATCCAAGCATATAACCGATCAAAATGGTGATCACTCTGAAATCGTAGCGCTTAAAAAGGTATCCGACTACTCCAAGTAATACCGCCAGGAGGATATCCCAGATATACTGCCGGTAAGCAAAGGCCCCGGCTATGCAAAGGATCAGAACGAAGGGAGCCAACAGCTGCACCCTGATCATAGTGATTCGAGCCAACAGGTTGGCGCTGAATAGTCCGAAACTGCTTGTAAATATCTGGGAGAAAAATATGCCCAAAACCAGCATCATCACGATGGGTAGATCGTCCCGTAGAAGTAGAGGTCCCGGGGTCAAGCCGTGTAGAATAAGCGCCGCCAGCAAAATTGCCGTATCGGGACTGCCGGGAATGCCGAAGGCAACCGTGGGCAGGATCGCCGGGCCGTCTTTTGCATCGTTAGCCGTCTCACTGGCGATTAATGCCTCGATGCTGCCCTTGCCGTATTCTTCAGCATGTTTTGAATTCTGCATCGCTACGGTGTAAGAAATGAAATTGGCTGCCGAACCACCCACACCGGGAATAGCCCCGATCACAACGCCGATCAGGCTTCCCCTGATAAAGATTAGCGGCCGGGAAAAAACATCTTTGACTCCCTGCTTTACCTGCCGCCACCAGACTCCTTTGCCCTTTTCGGTCATATCAACCTGGGAGATGGTGCCCCCCTTGGAGGCATAGCTGATGATTTCGCTGATGGCGAATATTCCGATCACCAGGGGAACCAGCTTTAAACCATCCCATAGGTACCAACTGCTAAGGGTAAAACGTTCTATGGCAAAGAGACCGGAATAACCAATAAAGGCCAGCAAAACCCCGAAACCCCCACCGGCCAGCCCTTTCAACAGGTTCCCCTTGCTGGCAAAAGAAATCGTAACCAGTCCAAACACGACCAGCCAGAAGAAATCAGGTGTCATAAAAGAGAGAATAAACGGCCTAATAATTGGGATAGCTATAATCAATGCGATCAATCCGATAACAGTACCGACGCCCGCGCTGGTGGCTGAAATGGCCAGAGCACGGGCTGCCTGGCCCTGTTTGGCCAGAGGAAAACCATCGAAACAGGTACAGGCGTTGGGAGCGGTCCCCGGGGTATTCAGCAAGATGGCGGGAATGGAACCACCAAAGTGGGCGCTGCCGATAATCCCTGCAAACAAAATCATGGCGATCATAGGATCCATACCAAAAGTAAAAGGAAGAGCAAGGGCTAAACCTGTAACCGGACTGAAGCCCGGAAGCGCCCCAAATGTAATCCCAAGGATTGCACCCAGAAAAATCATCCCGATCGCCACTGGATCGTTAAACTTGGCTAATGCCGCCAGTAAAGCTTCAATCATTAATTCCATCTCCCCTATTCATACTTTGAAAAGCTTTATTACTTAATGCAAGATTGATTACCAGCGTCTTTTTGGAACCATCGCTCCACCTACATCACATGCTTTATTTATGTTTGTTATTAGATTATAGCAATTTTCATACCATTATTATTTTAGCGCAGAAAACTCTTCAGGCGGTAGAAATTAATTCACAAAAATAAATATATTTATTTAAACGGTGAGCCAGAATAAATTACAGCTTCAAAATTTGTCATTAGAGGCGAGGGATAATGCTGCCTCCCAGGATTCCGGGTATGAGTCTCGGAATTGCTCCCAACCAGAGCCGTACACCCAGGTAATTCAAAGCTACAAAAAAGATAACTGAGCCTACCGCAGCTATGAGCAGCGCTTTCCACCAAACAACTTTTCCTTCGAAAAGCAGAAACGCCAGCAAGAGCAGCGGTATGCTCACTGGCAAGCCAAAGAGGAAAATAATGGTAGCTAAACCGACTATCCAAAAGATGATCCGCAATACCGATCCGATAGCCGTTTGCTCTTTTTCCTCTGCATCGCACTTCTGTTTCGAACTGCCCCCGAGCATATCATCCAGACCCACTTCCATGCGTTTCATAAGTTCCGGGAAAAAGTGACCTACCAGCAGACCCAGGAGAAGGACCAGCGTGCCGCTGCTTACAAGCAAGGGCACCATACGCGCCCTTTCGCCATACTGGAAGGATACGGCCATGATCAGTAAAACAAAGGCAGTAACCACGGCTGTAAATATAAACTCACCGTTCTTCCAGGGCTTAAACTTTTCTTTTTCGTTCCCGGCAGAAATCGTTGCAGATTCGACAGCAGACTGAGTAGTTTTCTCGGCAATTTGCAAACCGTCTTCCTGTGCCTTATTTCCCTTTTCCCGGCGGTGCTGCAGCCAGCCCTTGATTACAGGATAAAGCAGCATGGTCAGGATCAGAACAATTAACACCACCGATATGGGGTTGCTTACAAATACAGTGTAGCTTCCCTGGGCCAGCCGCAGGGAGGTATGAAAATATCTTTCAACCATGGATCCCAGCATGTAGCCGATCAAGATGGTGATCACCCTGAAATCATAACGCTTGAATAGGTAGCCGATTACTCCGAACAGCACTGCTAGGAGAACATCCCATATATACTGGCGGTAAGCAAAAGCCCCGGCTATGCAAAGAATAAGGACAAAGGGGGCCAATAACTGCACCCTGATCACGGTAATCCGGGCAAGCAGGTTGGCGCTGAAAAGGCCGAAACTGCTGGTAAATATCTGGGAGAAAAATATGCCCAAAACCAGCATCATCACTATGGGCAGATCATCCCGCAGAAGCAGAGGTCCCGGGGTAAGGCCGTGCAGGATTAGAGCAGCCAGCAAGATTGCAGTATCGGGGCTGCCGGGAATGCCGAAGGCAACTGTGGGCAGGATCGCCGGTCCGTCCTTGGCATCGTTAGCCGTCTCGCTGGCGATAAGTCCATCGATGCTACCCCTACCGTATTCTTCCGCATGCTTGGAATTCTGCATTGCTACAGTATAAGAGATGAAATTGGCTGCCGAACCGCCCACACCAGGGATGGCCCCGATCACTACACCGATCAGGCTTCCACGAATAACTTGTACTGGTCGGGAAAGCACATCTTTCATTCCCTGCTTTACCTGCCGCCACCAGACTCCCTTGCCCTTTTCGGCCATATCAACCTGGGAAATGGTACCCCCTTTGGAGGCATAGCTGATGATTTCGCTGATGGCAAATATTCCGATCACCAGGGGAACAAGTTTTAAACCATCCCAGAGGTAGTGGCTGTTGAAGGTAAAGCGCTCTATCGCAAAAAGCCCTGAATAACCGATAAAGGCCAGCAGAACTCCAATACCCCCGCCAGCCAGGCCTTTAAGCAGATTTCCCTTACTGGCAAAAGAAATCGTAACCAGTCCGAACACAACCAACCAAAAAAAATCAGGTGTCATGAAAGAGAGGATAAATGGCCGGATGATGGGAATCGCCAACATCAAGGCGGCCAGACCGATAACGGTGGCAACACCGGCGCTGGTGGCCGAAATGGCCAGTGCACGGGCTGCCTGGCCCTTCCTGGCCAGGGGAAAACCGTCAAAACAGGTGCAGGCGTTGGGAGCAGTCCCCGGGGTATTGAGCAAAATGGAGGGAATAGAACCGCCAAAGTGGGCACTGCCGATCACTCCGGCAAACAAAATCATGGCGATCATGGGGTCCATCCCAAAAGTAAAAGGCAACAAAAGAGCTAGGCCGGTAACAGGACTAAAGCCCGGGAGGGCCCCAAACATAATCCCCAGGACTGCACCCAGAAAAATCATTCCGATCGCCAGTGGATCGTTAAACTTGGCTAATGCCGTTAGTAGTGCTTCAATCATATCCCCTAACACTCCCCCATTCCAAGTTTTATTTAAATACTCTATCCAGATCTAAGGCCTTCCTTCAAGATACAGGAAGGCCTTAGCTTCAATCATCTGAGTAATGTAGTAATCTCAGGCTAATTTGCCAGTCCAGCTTCGACTTCCTTCCAGTTCATGTCTTCGAGCACTTTAATTACATCACCCAGGATTCTCCGGGTGTCATCATAGCCGTAAAAGACAACATCCTGATTGGCTTCTTCAGCCCATGCCTTGAAATCATCATTATTTTCAATTACTTCTTGGAGCGCATCCTCTAAAGTTTGAGTAACATAGCGCGGGGTGCCGGGAGGTGCTCCAATCATGTATGTAGCCATCCCCATAGACAACAGCTGGTTTAATTCAGGCTTATTATACTGCTCGGCAATTTCTCCCAGGGTGGGAACATCCGGCATTAATGGGTGTCGCTCCGGTGACATCAGCATAACGCAATGCATATCACCAGCTAGATACTGGTTAACCAATCCTGAGAAAGAGTTGGGAACCATGTCGATTTCAAGTCTCATAACGGCGGCAAAGATTTCTCCCCTGCCTTCCCAACCTGTAGAATAGGTGAAATCGATACCCAAAGTATCACTAAGTCTGACGACCCAGGGTACGTGAGTCCCGGCAGTAGTGGTATCACCGATAATCAAGGGCCGATCCAGATCAATCATATCCTGGATAGTCTTGATATCCGAATCTGCACCGACCCAAATGCCGGCAGGAGATTGGTAAATAATCGAGAACCACTCGACTTCAAACAGCGGATCATCGAGCCTGCCAAGAGCATCAAAATTGGCCATCTGTCCCAGGACATCCTGGCCGATGTAATAGCCGTCCGGACTTTGCCGCCACAGTTCACCGTAGCCAACTACTCCGCCTCCTCCGGGCTTGTTATCAACCACCACATTTACTCCCAGAACTTCCGAGAGATATGGGGCGATGCCGCGGGCTGTAATATCCTGCGGATCTCCGGGGTCACGAGCAACAGTCCAAATAATCGTATCTGTCGGATATTCAGGTAGCTCTTCTTCTGGTTGTTCTTCTTCTGGTTGCTCTTCTTCAGGCTCAGGAGTGACAGTCTCTTCTCCACAACCGACCAACATTCCTAACGTGAGAACCAGTATTACCAAAAGAAAAATCAAGGTTTTTCCTTTTAACATGATAATGCCTCCTCTTTATTTAGTACTTAAACTCATAAAATATAAACTCTATAAGAAACCGATCACCCCCAATTTCATCATTAATTGTAGTAGAACTTTATACATGAAAAAATATGAGTAATTATTGAGCCTAATAAAATATGATAGCCTTTAGTCACTTCTTCATGCTCATCAATTTGCGAACTTTTTTATATATTGAAGCAATTACCATGCCAAGAAAATGAGAATTTACTAATTTGTATAGACAGAGTTAAAAAATTCTATAAATTACTCAGTGAATCTCGGCATTTATCATGTAGATGTATCAAGCTTTATATAAATAATCATATTTGTAATATCATATTACATAAATTAACATCTCTAACTAAATAACTTTACAAAATAGCACAAACCATTTCAAAATGAAATGGTTTGTGCTATTTTGATGAAATATATTCAAAATGTAACGATCAACCTGTGCCTCAAGAGATGAAAAAAAGTATCGACATACCCCGGCTAATGTTTGCTCTCGATCATTCTATTCCAGAACTCTTCAACCTGCCTTGCTGTTTCTTGAAATGTTCCGCTGTTGTCGATTACAAAATGTGCATATTTTTTCTTCTTCTCCAGGGGCATCTGAGCCTGCAGGCGCAACTCAGCATCTTCGCGACATAAACCATCACGGTTTTGAAGGCGGTCAAGCTGAATATTCCTGGTAACATATACCAGTAGAACCATGTCGACCATTTTCTGCATACCTGCTTCGACTAAAAGAGGAATATCATACACTATGATTGCTTCGGGCTCTCTTTCTTTAATCTCTTTTGATCGCTGGATAAGCAGCGAGCCAACCTTTGGATGAATTATGCTGTTCAACCTGTCCAATTTAACCGAATCGCTGAACACAAGCTCAGCAAGTTTAGTCCGATCAATCTTTTGATCCGGCAGCAGTATTGAATCACCAAGCCAGTCGACGATTTCATGCCAGGCAGGCTGACCGGGTTCGACAACTTCCCTGGCCAGAAGATCAGCATCGATCAGATGGGCTCCTTTTTGAACCAGCATACCTGATACGGTAGTTTTCCCGGAGGCTATACCCCCAGTCAGGCCGATAGTAATCATTAAATTCTTCTCCTGATTATTTATCATTTCGAATTCAAGTCAATATTAACAAAAATATTTTAGACAATCTTCGGAAAATATAATTAACTAATGTGTCCCGAAATTATTTTTGACATTTGGGGCAAAAGTATGTACCGCGGCCGGCAACAACGCTCTTTTCAATGGGCGTACCACAGGAGCATAATTCTCCCTTTCGGCCGTAGACATTCAGATGGGACTGAAATTCACCAAGGGCGCCCCGGGCATTTTTGTAATCTCTAAAGGTAGTACCCCCGTATTCAATCCCTTCTTCCAGAACAGTTTGCACAGCATCAAACAGTTTTTCGGCTTCCACGGGAGTCAACTCTCCGACAGTTCTGCGGGGGTGTACTCCACAGCGGAAAAGGCATTCATCTGTGTAGATATTTCCCATACCGGCCGCACAGCTCTGATCAAGAAGCAATGCTTTGAGTTGTCTCTTTTTCTTTTGATCAAGCAGCCGGAGAAAGTCATCACAGTTAACATCATTCATTATGTCGGGGCCAACTCTTTTAAAAACTATCTCTTCCAGTTCAGCATCATTGTCAACCAGCCAAACCCTACCGAAGCGGCGCATATCGAAGAAATAAAGTGCGGAGCCATCATTGAACGGCAGGGAGAGCCGTAGAAATCTTTCATTATTCAATTGTCCCTTTTCGCTGAATATAAGGTTTCCGGTCATGCGAAGATGGACAACCAGTATCCCGCGATCGAGTCTAAAGATCAGGTATTTACCTTTTCGCTCAACTCCTGAAATTTCCCGGCCGGCCAGATCAGCTTCAAATTTGTCCGGTTCAGGATATTCAACCGTCGAATCAATATGCAGTAAAGGTCTGGCAAAGATTTTATTTATGACTAAGGGAGCAAGCTCCCGGCGAATGACTTCTACTTCGGGCAGTTCGGGCATAAATTTGGTCCTTTTCAATAAGGTTTTATGGAAAATAATTATCAGAAAATATAATTAACTAATGTGTCCCGAAATTTTTGAGTTCTTCCCAGTTGCAGCCCCACTTGAGATCGACCTGCAAAGGAACGGAGAGGGTCATGGCCTGCTCCATTTCTTGTTTGATCATGGGCGCGAAGAAATCGATTTCGGTTTCATCAATTTCAAAAAGCAGTTCGTCGTGGATCTGCAGCAGCATGGCAGCTTTGAATCCGCCTTCAGCAATTATTCGGTCAATTTTCAGCATGGCCAGCTTGATAATATCGGCAGCAGAGCCCTGGATCGGGGTGTTCAGGGCCATCCTTTCGGCAAAACTGCGGATATTCCGGTTCGATGAATGAATCTCAGGCAGATAGCGTCTCCTGCCCAGCATGGTTGTTACATAGCCCTGCTCATATGCCTGGCGGATTATCTCGTCCATGTATGACCTGACGCCGCAGTAGCGTTCAAAATAGCTGTCGATATAGGCTTTAGCCTCAGCCCGGGGGATCTTCAGGTTCTGGGCCAGGCCAAAATCGCTGGATCCGTAGATAATTCCGAAATTAACCGCCTTGGCCCTTTCCCTCAGCAGGGGTGTCACTTCATCAAGAGCTATCCCGTTTACTTCGGCTGCTGTGCGGCGGTGAATATCCTGTCCTGTTTTGAAGGCTTCAACCAGAATTGGATCTTCTGACAGGTGGGCCAGGATGCGCAGTTCAACCTGGGAATAGTCGGCGGCAAAGAGAATTCTGCCTTTTTCCGAGGTGACAAAGGCCCTGCGGATCCGGCGGCCTTCCTCCATACGGATCGGTATATTTTGGAGGTTTGGATCGCTGCTGCTGAGCCTGCCGGTAGCGGTAGCGGCCTGGTTCAGGGTTGTGTACAATTTGCTTTTTTTAGAGTCGACCAGGTCAATCATACCCGAGAGGTAAGTTCCCTCCAGCTTGGCCAGTTGGCGGTAGTTAATCAGCAGAGCAGCAATTTCATGATGAAGGGCCAGTTCCTCCAGGACACGGGCATCGGTTGATCTCCCGGTTTTCGTTTTACGGATTTCCGGCAGTTTCAGCTTATCGAAAAGAATCCGTGAAAGCTGCTGTGGCGAATTGATATTGAATTCTTCACCGGCCTGGGCATAGATCTCCATTTCAAGGCCATCGAGGCGGCGGCAGATTTCTGATGAAAGATCCCGCAAATAATCTGTATCAATACTCATGCCTTCCCGTTCCATCCTGGCCAGAACTTTGGCCAGAGGGAGTTCAAGATCAAAAAGCAACTCTTCCAGCTGCTGCTCATCAAGCTGTTCAGCAAGGTTTTTGTAGAGAGGGAAAAGCTGCCTGGCCTGTTCGGCGAGCTGCATTCCCTGTTCTTCGGGATCAAGCGCCTTCTTTTTGCGTTCATCTTTGAGATTAAGATCAAGGCCGAGGTGCAGGTTGAGAAGGGTGGGTAGATCGTAACCACCGCGGGCGGGATCGGCCAGGTAAGCAGCAAGCATTGTATCAAACTTGATCTTCGGGATTTTCAGTTTATTTTCAAAAAAAAGATGATAAAGCTGTTTTGAATTATGGGTGACGAGGCTGATGTCTTTTTCCCGTAAACCGGCCAGCAGTTTCCAAATTTCGGTCTGTTCGGCGCCAAAGCTTTCGGGGTTCAAATAATATCCTTTTTTACCGCCTTCTTCTGCCAGAGCAACAGAGGAAATCGGCTGTTCCCAATAGGGGCGCCCATCCTGCCGGCTGACTAACAGAGAAATCAGAGATCCCTGATTTAGTTTTTTCAGAAATTTTTCCAGGTCACTGACCAGGTCAAACCGACCGGCCTTAACCACCGTTTCCGATAGAGATTCAGAATCCTGATCAACCGATCTCACCTTTGCTGCCAGGCTTTTAAATTCCAGCTCATTAAAAATTTCCAGCAGTCGCTGGTAATCGGGTTCACGATAGCGGCATTCTTCAGGAGCGGTATCCAGGGGAACATCACGCCGGAGAGTTACAAGATCACGACCGGTGTAAAGCTGTTCACGATATTCTTCAAGGTTTTGGGCAATCTTACCTTTCAGCTCACCCAGGTTTTCGTATATTGCTTCTATGGACCCGTATGTCTCGATCAGGTTTCTGGCCGTTTTGTCTCCGATGCCGGGTACTCCTGGAATATTATCCGACGGGTCGCCCTTCAAAGCCTTGAAATCGATAACCTGTTCGGGATCCAGACCATACTGCTCTTTCAGCAGATCGGGATTGTAGCGCTCCATCTGGCTGATCCCTTTCTTGGTAAGCATGACAGTGATACGATCGCTGACAAGCTGCAGAAGATCGGCATCGCCCGAGACAACAGTAACAGCCTTCTCTTTCCCGGCAAAGAGGTCGGCCAGGGTACCGATCACATCATCTGCTTCATAGCTTTCAATTTCGAAAACGGGTATATTCAAAGCTTCCAGGATCTGTATTGTCCGTTGAATCTGTTCAGCCAGTTCATCGGGGGTTTTTTCACGCTGGGCCTTGTAAGACTGGTCTATTTTGACCCGGAATGAAGGCTTGGGTGGATCAAAAGCAACGGCAACGTAATCGGGTTTCTCCTCATCGAGCAGCCGCAGAAACATATTGGTGAAACCGTAAACAGCGTTGGTGTGTTCACCACGCCGGTTCTGAAGCAGGGGCAGGGCGTAAAATGCCCTGTACAGCAAGCTATTTCCGTCAATTATAACGATCTTTTCAGACGATGCAGATGTCAATTATTTTTCCCCTGCTTATTAGAGTTTGCTGTTCAGATCAGCCATTTCGATAGCTGAGGCTGCAGCCTGCCATCCCTTGTTTCCGGCCTTGCTTCCGGCTCTTTCAATTGCCTGTTCCAAAGTATCGCTGGTAATAACACCAAAAATTACCGGCACACCGGTATCGAGACTGACATGGGCAACCCCTTTGGCTACTTCAGAGGCAACATAATCAAAATGCGGTGTTGAACCGCGGATCACAGCTCCCAGGCAGATCACTGCTTCATAACGTTTGCTGAGAACGGCTTTCTTAGCCGCCATGGGGATCTCAAAGGCTCCGGGAACCCAGATAATATCAATATTTTCTTCATTTGCCTCGTGGCGTTTGAGGCAGTCCAGCGCGCCGCTGAGCAGATGCCCGGAAATAAATTCGTTAAAGCGGCTGACGACGATGGCAAATCGGTAATCGCGGGCAACCAGTTTTCC
Organism: Bacillota bacterium; assembly: GCA_033549065.1. Classification (NCBI taxonomy): domain Bacteria; kingdom Bacillati; phylum Bacillota; species Bacillota bacterium. The sequence goes on along the minus strand of JAWSUE010000002.1, from coordinate 92,398 downwards.
TTCAAAAGTTTTCAAAGTTTTCCCTCCCGTTTACTTGGCCATATCGAGGTAGTGGCCCAATTTGGTTTTTTTGGTCGATAGGTAAGAGCAATTATACTGGCAGGGTTCTATCTCCAGCGGAACCCTTTCGACAATATTAAGGTCATATCCTTCCAAACCCTTGATCTTGCGGGGGTTATTGGTAAGCAATCGGATCTTTTTGAGGCCGAGATCAACCATGATCTGGGCTCCCACACCGTAATCACGGAGATCGGCTGCAAAGCCCAGCTCTTCATTGGCTTCAACGGTATCCTTACCCGTATCCTGGAGTTCGTAAGCCCTGATCTTATTCAGCAGGCCGATGCCCCGGCCTTCCTGTCGCATATAGACGAGTACTCCCGAACCGTTTTCGGCAATCTGCTTCATGGCATGATGCAGCTGGTTTCCGCAATCGCAGCGCAGTGAGGCAAATACATCACCGGTGAGACATTCCGAATGGACCCTTACCAGGGTGGGCTCATCGGTGTCGATCTCACCCATTATGAGTGCAAGGTGAGTCTGGTTATCAATGTTGTTGGAATAAGCAATCAGTTTAAAAGTGCCGAACTCCGTGGGTAGTTCAGCAGTGGCCGAACGCCAGACCAGCTTTTCCTTTTTCATCCGGTAATGAATCAGGTCGGCGATACTGACCAGTTTCAGATCATGTTCCCGGCAGAATTCAATTAACTGCGGCAAACGAGCCATTGAACCGTCTTCGTTGATGACCTCACAGATCACTCCAGCCGGCTCAAGCCCGGCCAGTAATGCCAGATCCACTGAAGCTTCGGTGTGTCCGGCCCTGCGCAGGACTCCTCCTTCCATCGCTTCCAGCGGGAATATATGCCCGGGGCGGCGAAGGTCGGAAGGTTTTGTTGCAGGATCGATAAGCGCCTTAACTGTTTTGGCCCGCTCGTGAGCGGAGATACCTGTGGCGCAAGAACCGGTATCTACCGATACGGTGAAAGCGGTACAATGCGTATCCGTATTATTTGTAACCATGGGCGGCAGATCCAGTTCCTTAACTCGCTGAGACCTAAGCGGAGCGCAAACCAGACCACGGGCATTACGGATCATGAAATTTATCGCTTCCGGTGTAACCATGGAAGCGGCCATCACCAGGTCGCCTTCATTCTCCCGGTCTTCGTCGTCAACGACGACTATCATCTTACCTTCTTTTAAATCCTCTAAAGCCTCTTCAATAGTGTTAAAGATCATGCATGTTCACTCCTTGTTACTATACCTAGAGATATCCTTTTTCTGCTAGCATAGCTATGGTTATTTTATTCTGCTCTTTCCCGCCACCTTCAAGGCGGGGCGCAAGCATTTTTTCAACATATTTACCGATCAGATCCACTTCCAGGTTGATCGGTGAGCCAATATCCTTAAAACCGAGCGTAGTATGAGATGCCGTGTGGGGAATGACTCCCACTGAAAAACTACTTTTTTCAACTTCAACAACAGTCAGGCTTATTCCGTCCAGAGCAACTGACCCTTTCGGTACCACGTAACGCAGTAATTCCGTTGGCGCATCAAAAGAGAGAATTATTGCCCCGCCCTGCAGACGGCGGCTCTTCAATGTAACCACAAAATCAATGTGGCCACTGACCAGATGACCACCCAGACGATCACCCATAGCCATCGCTCTTTCCAGGTTAACTTTATGGCCGGCGGCCAGGCTGCCCAGGTTGGTCCTCTTAATTGTTTCAGGCATGGCCCATGCTGTAAAGCTGTCCTTCGCAACTGAAGTCGCAGTAAGGCATGGCCCGCTTACAGCGATACTGTCACCGATTTTAAGATCAGACAACACCTTTTTTGCTTCTATGACAAGATCGGTGCCTTCTGCCGTGGAGCTAATCCTGCGGATCATACCCATCTCTTCTATCAATCCTGTAAACAAAAGCTCACGCCTTTCCTAAAGTTTTTACTGTTTTAAAACGGGGTAGCCGATCAACAGTAAATCTTTGTCGAATTGTTTCAACTCCACATCTTCAACAGACCAGGCACTGGCCAGTTTCTCCACACCGACTCCGGAGAAAGCTGTGGGGCTTTCCCGTCCGCCAATAATCAGCGGGGCGATGAAGATAAAAAGTTTATCGATCAGAGATTGCTCGAGCAGGCTGTAATTCAAAGTACCGCCTCCCTCGACAAGGACTGCGGACAGTTCACGCTCGGCCAGTTTCTTCATCAGCGCTTTCAAATCAACGCGACCTTCTTTAGCCGGCATTACCAGCACTTCCACACCCCTGTCTTTCAAGGCTCTCAACTTCTCTTTTGAAGCCTGTTCGGTGACGGCAAGGATCAATCGCGCTGAAGAACTACTTTCTATTACCCGGGCATCGAGAGGCAGCCTCGCCGTACTGTCGACGACCACTTTTACCGGATCTTTTCCTCCCCCGCCTTCAATTCTGGTGGTCAGCCGTGGATTATCTTTCAATACTGTCTCTATTCCGACCATGATAACATCGGTATTATCCCGCAGACGGTGAACAAACTGACGGGCTTTGTCTCCCGTTATCCACTGCGAATCTCCGGTGGCTGTACCGATCTTACCGTCAAGACTCATGGCCACTTTAACACTGACAAAAGGCAGCTGTTCGGTTATATACTTGATAAATACTTCATTAAGCTGGCGGGCTTTTTGTTCAAGGACCCCTTCCTTTACCTTTATCCCCGCTTCGGTAAGCCGCGCAAATCCGCGCCCGGATACAAGCGGGTTGGGATCCTGCATGGCTGCAACCACCCGGCTGATCCCGGCCTTGATAATTGCTTCTGTGCAGGGGCCGGTTCGTCCATGGTGGGCACAGGGTTCAAGGTTCAGATACAGGGTAGCTCCTTCAGCCTTTTCACCGGCTTTCTTCAGGGCTATAATTTCGGCGTGGGGGGTTCCCGCTGCCTGATGGTAACCCGTAGCTAGCACCTCGGAGCCCTGGACTACAACTGCGCCAACCATTGGATTGGGGCTGGTTCTTCCCCTACCCTGCCGGGCCAGATCCAGGGCCATCCACATATATCGATCGTCGGCATCCAACTAAACTCACCTCACAGATTAATTTCCTACTACACGCTACGCTCCTTCAATAAGAAAAACCCCGAGCAAATCAATGCTTCAGGGTCTTTTTAAGCATAGTTGTGAACTTTAATGCCGCTTCTTCTCCCTTCCAGACTTTACTGTCGGCTCCGGATTTACACCGGATCAACCATATAGGCTCGCGGGCTCTGCTCCTGTTCTGAAGCATTACCGCCGGTTCGGAATTGAAGATTTTATCCTTCTCACCAGACCCTGAAGATAACGGTTAATTGGATTATAGCATAAAGTTGGCGATTTTAAAATAGTTAGAGCTAATATCTTAAAAAAGGCCCATACAGCAGGCCCTGATACTGTACGCTCCGGGGTTTTGCACTGCTTATCCACTTATGCGGATGCTTGTTCTGTTTTTAAGCAAGCAAACCAACCTGAAGCAGGATAAGCAGACCCTGATACTGTGCGCGACATTAGCATGAGCGGTTAGAATTACCGGTGAGCCGAAAGAAGAAGCGGTAAATGCCTCTCCGGAATGATTAATACTGCTTCAGCTTTCCGGAGAGGCAGACCGAGGCCGGAGACTTAAGTGTCGACTGTTGAGGCTGCCCGCTGAAGCTTGAAGGCGAACCGGCAGTAATTCTCCGCGAAATGATCCGGAGCGAACAGCATCAGAGTTTGCTTAAATTAACTGATGAAACAACCTGAAACAGCTTAATTGGGTAATAGGAAGAGAAGTTATACCATATTCTTGAAGTCCCTGATCAGCGCCATCCCGTCTGGAGCGCCGAAAACAGCCGAGCCGGCTACGAGGACGGTGGCACCTGCCCTGATGATGGAAGGAGCCGTTTCGCGGTTAACCCCGCCATCAACCTGAAGTTCAATATCGAGTTTTCTGGAGCGGATCTCCCGGCTGATCACTTCTATCTTAGGCAGTACTTCCGGGATAAACTTTTGGCCTCCGGCCCCGGGATTGACGCTCATGACAAGGACAAGGTCAAGCAGAGGCCAGATATATTCCAGCAGGGCAGGAGGCGTGGCCGGGTTGAGGGCAATGCCTGCCCTTGCGCCCGATTCCTTTATCTTACGCAGGACCCGGTCAAGGTGAGCAGTAACTTCTCCCTGGACGGTAACCAGGTTCACTCCGGCTTTAATAAATTCACCAATGTGATCTTCCGGCTCACTGACCATCAAGTGAGCATCCATGAACAAGTCCGTGTGAGGCCGCAGCGATTTGACAACGACCGGCCCGATGGTAATAGCCGGAACAAAATGGCCGTCCATCACATCGAGATGGACCCAGTCAGCCCCGTTTTTTTCAATTCTCTTCACTTCATCGCGAAGGCAGCTAAAATCTGCCGACAGCAGGGAAGGCGCTACTTTGATGGTCATATTAATATGCCTCCTGTTTATTCAGTTCTTCCATGAAATATTTATAGTGTTCGTAACGCATCTTGTTTATAGCCCGGCCAACTTCATCACGAACGGCACACTCCGGTTCGGTGAGGTGTACACAGTCACGGAAACCGCATTGGCCTTCAAAGGGTTCATATTCAGGGAAATAGGCGGACAGCTCTGCCGGTTCGATACCAGAAAAATCAAGCCTGGTGAAACCGGGGGTATCGGCCACCAAACCACCGAAATTCAGTGCAAGAAGTTCGGCCTGCCGGGTTGTATGTTTTCCCCGTTTTATCTTATCGCTGACTGTACCGGTTTGCAAAGAAAGACCCGGTTGAAGGGCATTAAGCATTGATGACTTGCCTACTCCGGAAGGTCCGGCGAGAACGGAGCTGCGCCCGGCTAATTTATCCCGGAATAAATCGATTCCCTCGCCCTTCAGGGCGCTGGTGAATAAAACAGAATAGGGATATGGTTGAAGCAGTTCATTGATCTTTGTAATATCTTTTTCTTTAACCAGGTCGGATTTGTTCAGACAAATAAAAGCAGAGAGATCTTCTTTTTCAGCCAGAACAAGCAGGCGGCTGACCAACTGCCAATCGCAGGGAGGTGACTTGAGAGACATGATGATCGCCAGTTGATCAACGTTTGCGATAGGTGGTCGGTAAAGACTGTTTTTCCTGGGTAGGACTTTCTCAATTATTCCTTCAGGTGCCCGGGAAGAAGTATCCTCGACGGCAGAAAAATAAACCCTGTCACCTATAATCAGGGTTGCCTGCCCGCGTTTCAATACTCCCCTGGCCCGGCATACAAATTCTTTGCCGATATCATCCCGGACAGTAAAAAAACCACCGGCAGCTTTGACCACAATTCCCTGAAGCAATTAAAACCTCCCTTTGTCACTCTCCAACAATCAATTCTACTGTTTGACCCGGAATTACTTCTTCACCGCCCTGCGGCAGCTGTTCAATGACATGACCAACAGCGCCGATGGAAAAGCGGTAACGAACCCGCGGCCTTAAGCCATTTTCTTCCAGATAAGCAATTGCACCCTCCTCGGAGTAACCGACAAGATCGGCAATAATAAAGGGCCCGCGGCCCTGACTAACAAAAACCACCACTTCTTCGCCGCGGGATATACGAAATGATTCTCCCGGTACCTGGCGGAATATGAGTCCTTCCGGTATTTCCTCGTTATATTCCCGCTCTACCCGCATTACCAGTTCCAGGTCAGTCAGGATTACTCTTGCTTCCAGTTCTGTTCTGCCAAAAAGGTCTGGGGTGCTAATAAATTCAGGACCCTTACTGACAAAGAGGTCAACAGCCCGTCCTTTTCTGACAACCCTGCCTTCAGGTGGTTCGGTTTTAACCACATTCCCAACCTGAATCAAATCGTCATAGATATAGAATATTTCTTCGGCGGGAACCAGTCCCACGTCTCGTAGGACCTGGGCAGCATCGCTCTGAGTCATATCTTTAACCTCGGGAATGGCAACCTCGGGAATAAATACATAGCTGGCCAAAAGGTACCCGGCACCGGCCAGCAGCAGACCGATTAGTATTACTACCCCAAGGTATATTAACCAGCGGTAACTTCGTTTCGGTTTAAGCATGCCATTGTAGTTCCCGGAGCTCGATTTTATCGGCCTCAGAACTGTGGCATCATCGTCATCTTCAGTATTGTTCTTAAAAAGCCGGCGAACCGGTCCGCTTTTCGAAGAACCTTTCTGTGCAGCATATTCCAGATCTTCAAGCAGCTCAGCAGCACTGGTATATCTTTCAGCCGAATCCTTGGCAACCGCTTTGAGGATAATCTGCTCGACTGTTTCCGGAATATCATTAACCAGGCGGCGCGGGGGGACAATATGCTCCTGGATATGCTTCATTGCCACAGCCACCGGACTTTCGCCGGAAAATGGAACCTTGCCGGTGAGCATCTCATAGAGCACGATTCCCAGGGAATACAGGTCGGATTGCTTTCCGGCCAGTTCACCCCTGGCCTGCTCCGGCGAGATATATTGAACCGAACCGATGATTTCGTCACCCACCGTAACGGTGACACCGTCGCCGGCAATGGCAATACCGAAATCGGTAACTTTTACCTTTCCCTCATTTGAAAAAAGGATATTCTGCGGTTTGATATCCCGATGGACCACACCTGCGGCATGAGCCTGCTCAAGAGCTTCTGCAATCTGGTGAGTTATTTGCAGCGCTTCAGATATAGAAAGTCTTCCCTTTTCCCTGATATATTCCTTTAGATTAATACCATCAACAAATTCCATCACCATGTAATAGGTGCCCTCTTCCACTCCAACATCATAGATGTTCACAATGTGCGGATGGGAGAGCGCGGCAGCTGATTGAGCTTCCCTTTCAAACCGACGGATAAATGCAGCATCGCCGGTCATCTGATCTTTAAGAATTTTGACGGCCACTGTGCGTTTGAGGAGTTGGTCCCGGCCACGATAAACCCTGGCCATTCCCCCCTCGGCAATTTTTTCGATCAATTCATAGCGCCCTGCCAATACTTTACCGATCATTAATCTTTCTGACCCCCAATTTCTGTAACCAACACAACAGTGATATTATCAAGGCCACCTCTGGCATTAGCCAGATCTACCAGGGCTTCCGCCATCAACCGGGAATCATGATGCTCTGAGCAGATTGCAAGTATTTCATCATCACGGACAAGGTTGGTCAACCCGTCAGTGCAAAAAAGGAGCATTGAACCCTTTTCTAATTCGAGTTCAATAATATCTAATTCCAGATCTGCTGAAATTCCCAGGGCCCGGGTTAAAATATGACGCTGCGGATGGTTAAAAGCATCATCCGGATCGACCTGGCCAGACTCGATCAACTGTTCAAGCAGTGAATGGTCCTTTGTAAGAAGCTTTATTTCACCGCCCTTAATCTGGTACGCCCTGCTGTCACCGACATGCCCGATAGTCAGCCTGTTGGAACAAAGCAGGCCGGCTGTAAGGGTTGTACCCATACCCCTGTGGGCACTTGAATTCCCTGCTTCGGATAAGATAAGGCTGTTGGCTTCATTAATCAAACGGCTGATCAGGTTACGCGCTTCCCTTACTGAAGGCAGTTTAGTCCGGTCGAGTTCTTCCCAAAGCTGTTCGGCAATGTTTACTGCCAGCGCGCTGGCCACATTTCCCGCCAGGTGCCCACCCATTCCATCGGCGACTACCATCATAGCGATGTCGTTTTCGGCCTGGACAAAACAGCTGTCTTCATTCCTGGTTCTTTCGAGTCCCTGGTTGGTCAATCCGGTTATCTGCAATATAAAATCCTCACCTTTATTTGATCGGGGAATTCCACGTTCAGTATAGCAAATAGAGCGTTCAGGGGCAAGATTTAGCCCTTTTTACGCCACATCGCAATAAAAAAACCGTCGAGATCGTGACGATGAGGCCGGAAAGTGATTGTTACCGGATCCTCCTGATCTTTTACAATAGTATCTGGCAGCAGGGCAGGTGCTGCGATCTGGGAAAAGTCTCTGTGCAGGCGGTTGAAGATACTGACAACTTCCCTTGTTTCCTCTGGTTCGGTGGTGCAAACTGAATAGAGTAATTTTCCGCCAGGTTTTAAGAAGGCAGCGGCTGAGGCAAGAAGTTCCAGCTGTAGCTTTTGAAATTGCATAAGAGTATCTTCATTTCTCCGCCACTTAATTTCGGGCAGGCGACGGATCACCCCTAAGCCCGAACAGGGTGCGTCAACCAGGATTGAATCAGGTGGTTTTATCCTCCCTGCATCCAATTTTCTACCATCAGCCTGAATTGGTTGAATGCTTTTAAGTCCAAGCCGGGCTGCCGCTTTGACAACGAGCTTAAGCCTTTTTGGATGTAATTCTACGGCATAAATTATTCCACGGTCATTTGACAATTCAGCCAGGTGGGTTGTTTTTCCACCCGGTGCGCTGCAAAGATCGAGGATTATTTCTCCCGGTTTAGGATTCAAAATCAGGGAAACCAGTGATGAGCTTTCACCCTGGATTGTAAATAAACCTTTACTGAATGCATCCGTTTTTGACGGAGTGATACCCTTAACCACCCTAAGCATAACGGGGCTGACAGTGCTTTTTTCTGTTTCCAGGCCTTCGGCCAGCAAATTTTCAGCCAGCTTTCCGGATGAGACCCGCAGAATATTGGGGCGTAATGAAATCCGGGCCGGGGTGTTTGAAGCATCTGCCCAATCCTCGGCCTCGGTAAGTGAGAAAACATCTAAAGCCCTTTTGGCAAGCCAGACCGGAAGGCCGTACTTAAGCGACAGATATTCGACCGGCTGTTGCTCCCTTTCCGGCCAGGGCAAGGATTTTGATTCTGCTACCAGTTTACGCAGAACAGCATTGACCAGCCCGGCCACGCCACGGTGACCGTAACGACGTGAAAGGGCAACAGCCTCATCTACCGCGGCATAGTCAGGGATTCTTTCAAGGTAAATAATCTGATAAGCGCTCAGGCGCAGCAGATTGCGAATCCAGGGCGTTAATGATTCTAGAGGGTGTTTTAAAAAAAGTCCAAGCATCCAGTCAAGAGAATTCAACATCCTGACTGTTCCGGTTGCCAGGCGTGCAGCCAGCGCACGGTCTTCCTGCTCCAGTTCTGTCAATAAAGCAGGTAAGGCAAGGTTCAGGTAGGCCTGATCCTGCTCCAGCCTGACCAGAGCCTTCAGGGCGGCTTCCCTGGCTTTTCTGCCGGACACGCCTTTATTTTTCACTTTCCGATACTCCGTCGAGCATATCCCCCGGCCTGATCCGGTAGCCACAGCAGAAAGAACCGGCATCCATTTTCTTTTTGCCGGCAGGTTGAAGATCAAGCAGATCAAGCGTTCCGTCTCCGACAGCGACTTTCAATGAATCATCGCCTAAGGCTATAACTGTCCCCGGCTCAACCTGTTTTCCCTGCATCAATTCTCTTTCAGGCGGGGCTGCTCTCCATACTTTTATTCTCTTTCCCTGATATGAAGTGTAGGCGCCGGGATAGGGGTTTAGCCCTCTGATCCGGTTATACAGCTCAGCTGCTCTTTTACGCCAATCAAGCTCTTCATCCATGGGCTGAAGCGGCTCGGCATAAGTGGCCATGCTATGGTCCTGGGGCACCGGTTTCGCAGTTCCCGAAGCCAGAGCATCAACTGATTTCATTAACAGTGAAGCACCCCTGTTGGCCAACCGATCATGGAGCATACCTGCTGTATCGTAGAAAGATATCTCTTCTTTCTCCTGCATAATGATATCACCGGCATCAAGTTCGCTGCTCATAAAGATAATGGTCACCCCACTGTATGGAGCCCCATCGATAACTGCCCGGTGGATCGGGGCAGCACCACGATATTCTGGTAGGTATGATGCATGGAGATTTATACAGCCCAGGTTAGGCAGTTCAAGAATCCGGGGCGGCAAGATACGTCCGAAGGCAACTGTGATAATCAAATCAGGTCGCTTCTCTTCGAGCCATGAAATAAAAGTCTGACCGCTAAAATCAAAGGGCTGAAATATTTCAAGGTTGCTTTTTTCAGCCCACTGTTTAACAGGATTTAACCGGATTTTCTTCCCACGTCCTGCCGGACGATCCGGTTGAGAAACGAGCGCCACAAGCTTATGTTCAGAAAGCTTGAGCAGGTCCAGGGAAGGGATGGCAAATTCCGGTGTGCCCATAAAAATTATTCTTAAAGATTTCAAATTGATTCCTCGCTTTTTAACTCCTCCGGATCTATTATGCGCAAAGCCCGATCGGTAAATAAAATACCATCCAGATGATCCATTTCATGCTGCAGGATACGGGCCAATAAACCTTCAGCAATTATTTTTATCTCACGGCCGTTACGGTTGAGAGCCCTGACTACAATTCTAACTGCCCTGGGCACTTCCCCGTAAGAACCGGGAACGCTCAGACAACCCTCGATACCCACTTCTCCCCCTTCAGACTGCTCACATTTGGGATTGATCAATTCGAGGATCATTTCTTCCCCATCGGTAGCAACCAGGATACGTTTTGATATGCCGACCTGGTTGGCAGCCAACCCCACTCCATCGGCATCACGCATGGTTTCTTTCATATCATCAAGCAGCCGCAAGACACCGCTGTTTATATTCTTTACCTCTTCGGTTTTTTTACGCAAAACCGGATGGTTATCCTTTAATATCTGCCGTAAAGCCACTATTACCACCTCTTGATAAATTATAGCACTACCAGGGGATTAAAATCCACAGCCAGTCGAACTGTCCAGGCGGGTTTATGATCATAATATTCCCGCATCGCCTTTCGGACCGTGGGAGCGATCCTGGTCAGCCGCTCACCTTTTAGAATTACCTGAACCCTGTACTGGTCCTTTATTCTGAAAAGCGAGGCTGGAGCAGGTCCTAATATCTCTGCTTCTGCGGGTTTAAATGATAAAAGCCCGGCGAACCAGTGGGCCGCTTCAAATACTTTTTTTTCTTCGTCACCGCTGAAGAGAATTCTGACCAAATCGGTGTATGGGGGATAGGCCAGGGGATGACGGTGGGCCAGTTCAGAGTCAAAAAAGGAAAGGTAATCATGTTTTGCAGCTGTCTGGATGCTGTAGTGGTTGGGATGGTAGGTTTGGATAATTACTTTTCCCCCCCGCGGTCCACGGGCAGTCCGGCCTGCTACCTGGGTTAACAACTGAAAAGTACGCTCCGGTGCCCTGAAATCGGGTAGATTCAGGGTGGTATCAGCTGCTACTACGCCCACCAGGGTAACATCGGGAAAATCAAAACCCTTGGCAATCATCTGGGTTCCGATGAGAATACTTGCGCGACGCTCCCGGAACTGGCGGTAATACCGGTTATGAGCATGACGATTTGTTGTCGTGTCGCTGTCCATGCGGATCAGTGAAACATGAGGATAGAGTTTTTTAACTTCATCTTCAACTTTTTGAGTTCCGGCGCTGAAATAGCGGATCTTATGTCCACCGCAGCCCGGACATGTTTCCGGAATTGGTGCTTCATGAGCGCAGTAATGACAGCACATCAGTTGACGATCAAGATGCAGAGTCAGTGAAACATCGCAGGAGGGACAACTGACCACATATCCACATTCACGACAGAGAACGAAACCTGAAAATCCGCGGCGATTTATAAAGAGCAGAGCTTGTTCATCCCGTTCCAGCACAGCACCCAGTTCTTCGAGCAGAGGCCGGCTGAATATATGGCGGTGCCCTTCCTTCAGCTCGCTGCGCATGTCGACGATTTCCACAGGCGGAAGCTGGGTCGGGGTTACTCTCAACTGCATCGATAAAAGTTTTAATTCGCCGGTTCTCGCCTTGTAAAAACTTTCTACAGAAGGTGTAGCGCTGCCCAGCAGCAGGACTGCCCGGTTATAGCGTGCCCGCCACCAGGCTACTTCCCGGGCATGGTAACGGGGTGTTTCTTCCTGTTTGTAGGTTGTTTCATGTTCTTCATCGATCACAATCAATCCAAGAGTATCAATAGGGGCAAACACTGCCGAGCGGGCGCCGAGCACAACTCTAGCCCGGCCATCAATTATATCCTGCCACTCCCTGTTCTTCTCTGCAGGAGTCAGACGGCTGTGAATCACCGCAATCAGGCCCGGGAAACGGCCTTCAAAGAGCTCCACCATCTGCGGAGTAAGTGCAATCTCCGGGACCATGATCAGGGCTGTTCTATTCTGTTCGATACAGCGGGCAATGCTCTGCATGTAGATCTCAGTCTTACCGCTGGCCGTTACACCATGCAGCAAAATCATCTGCGCTTTTTCGGAATTCAGGGCATCACAAACCAGGTTATAACAGTTATCCTGTTCTCCCCGCAGCAGGTAAGGTTCAGTTGATTCCATAACAGTTTTGGCTTTGGCCGTTTCTCTGCGAACGGTTGTATACCTGATCAAACCCATTTTTTCAAGTGTTCTGATGATTGCCGGACTGATGCCATTTTTTTTCAGTTCTCCACGGGTCAGCGGTCCTTTTTCAGCCAGCAGCCTGACGGCCTTTTTTCGGGCCGGTGCCCTGGACAGGTCTGCCAGAGTTGATTCCGGTGTCAATTCGATTACTTGCACGCTGCCGGCACGCTGCCCCCGGCGCAGAGAGGCGGGAAGCATGGCATGGATTGCATCTATTTTCCGGCAGTAATAACGCATGGACAACCAGTGGGCAAGGGCAAGTTGTTCATCCGTAAGCAGGGGCTCGGGATCACTGATATCAATTATATCGCGCAGGGGGCTTATAGCGGTCTCGTTCAGCAAGCGGAGAACATAACCCTGGTACTGCCGATGACCCAGGGGCACAGTGACCTGCATGCCTGGCCTGAGCGTTTCCTGCAAGTGGGGAGGTATGCTGTAATGAAAAGGCCGGTCAATGGCGTTACTGATAAGATCGACGATTATTTCTGCATAAGCGGCCATCTATTTACCCCTTTAAGTTATTTTGATAAGATAAGAATACCGAAGAAGAGAGCGTGTTGTCCATGTTTACACTTTTTTTCCCGGTCAGACAGGTAATCAGGGAAAACCGTAGCTGGTTTGTCATGGCAGCTTCGATTTTTATTGCCTGTTTTATCATTTTATACTATACAGCAGGTAAGGCTCAGCCACTTACTGAACAGGCTATCGAAAGTCAGTTTGAGCAGATGGTTGCATTATTTTCAATAATCCTCGGAGCAAGCCCCCTGATCAGCACCCTGCTGATATTTATGAACAATTTTATCTCCATGGTCCAAATGCTCATGCTCGGTGTGGCAGCAGGCATATCCCCCCTGATTACACTGGGCGTAAACGGCGCCCTGGTAGGGGCAATGATCGCTTTTTCCGTCCAGGAAGGAATCCCTTTCCTGACAATACTCGGTTTTGGGATTTTGCCTCACGGCATATTCGAACTCTTCGCCTTTTTTATCAGTGCGGGAATAGGATTAAAGTTCGGTTATCACTGCATAGCCTCTCCCCTGCCAGGGAAAACCCGCATGCAGAGCTACCGCTATATCTGGAAAGAGGCGATTTCAATTCTACCACTGATTGTCTTACTTTTAATACTCGCTGCTTTTATCGAGGTTTTCATCACTGCAAAGCTGCTCGGTTTGGTGTTATAAAAGTTTAGCAATCCGGTCCAGAAGCAGATGGGCCAGTTTATCTTTTTCCATAACCGGTAGTTCTTCCACATTTCCATACCGATCAATAATAGTTACTTTATTGGTAGGCACCGCAAACCCTGCCCCTGGGTCGGTCAGGTTATTTACAACGATCATATCCAGGTTCTTGGCAGCAAGTTTTTGCTTTGCATGATCAACTGCATTTTCTGTTTCAGCTGCAAAACCAACAAGGATGTGCTCCCCTTTCTGCTTTCCCAGTTCAAGGAGTATATCGGGGTTCGCTTCGAGATGCAGGGTGGTAAGAGCTTCTCCTTTTTTTACCTTCTGCTTTACCGTATCCTTCGGCCGAAAATCTGAAACCGCTGCAGCCTTTACTATCAACCGGCAATCGGGGAAGTTTTGCAGCACTACTTTTTTCATTTCTTCCGCGGTCGTAATATTGATTCGATTAACTCCGATCGGGGTATTCAATTCGGTCGGACCGCTGACGAGGATAACTTCCGCACCTCTTTCACTCAGAGCACGGGCAATTGCATAACCCATTAAACCGGTCGAAGGATTGCTGAGAAAGCGGACCGGGTCGAAATGCTCCCTGGTCGGACCGGCTGTAACAAGGGTTTTGACTCCCCTGTAGTCGCCGGAGCCGAGAATCATCCGGGTATAGTGATAGATATCCTGCGGTTCTGGCATGCGACCCTGACCATATACACCACAAGCCAGCTCTCCCGAATCGGGATCCATTAAATGACAACCGAATTTTTTCAGCTTTTCCATGCTTTCCTGGACTGCCGGATGATTATACATATTTACATTCATAGAAGGGACAACAACAACCGGGCATACTGCAGCCAGGTAAAGCGTAGTCAGCAGGTTATCTGCCAGTCCGGCGGCCATCTTGCCGATTGTGTTTGCCGTGGCAGGGGCGATGACCATTACATCGGCATCTTCGAGCAGTTCAATATGCCGGATTTTATCTCCGGTCCGCTCGGTATACATCTCGACAAAAGCCGGGCGGTTTGTCAGTGTCTGAAAGGTCAGGGGAGCAACAAAGCGTGCTGCTGCTTCAGACATGACAACCTGAACATCAGCGCCTCCGCGAATAAATAATCTGGCCAATTCTGCTGCTTTGTATGCAGCAATTCCACCGGTTATACCTAAAATAACTTTTTTCACCCTGAACACTCCTATTTTATACCGTCACGGATCCTTTCATACTCGATATTTCCGGCTTCAATTTCGAAAAGAGCAGTGGTAACATCTTTGCTATAGACAGTATCGATGGTTTTTCTGCTTCCGTTCCGAAGCTGGCGGCCCCTCTTTGCCGCTTCTATAACGAGGGTATATTTACTGTCAACATGCTTCAATAAATCATCAATCGAAGGATAAATCACTCTATTCACCTCCCCAGCCCGGTGGACGGGCTCCCCTGGTTACTCTGCATTTTTCTGCATCAATGATCGAACCGATCAATTCAGCTGCCTGTTCAACTGTATCATTAACTACCACGTAATCATATAGATTAAAGGCTTCCATCTCCCGGCGGGCGGTTATCAGCCGCTGTTTTATCCTGGCCTGGTTTTCAGTTCCACGACCGGTTATCCTCTTTTCCAGCGCTTCCAGTGAGGGGGGCGCCAGAAATATTGAAACTGAGCCAGGAGTTTTCTTCCGTACCTGGGCTGCACCCTGTACATCTATTTCCAAAATGAGATCACCGCCTGTTGATATCACCTTATTTACACTGTCAAGGCGGGTTCCGTAATAGTGATCATGAACATTGGCCCACTCAAGAAATGCACCGTTTTTGATCATCTCTTTAAAAGTCTTGATGTCTGTAAAGTTATATTCCCTGCCCTCTTTCTCGCCGGGCCGTGGTGAGCGGGTAGTGGTTGATATCGAAAGATTCAGCTTCTCCCTGATTTCCATCAGCTGCCGGCAGACAGTACCCTTTCCCACACCCGAAGGCCCGGAAATAATAATCAGGATGCCTTCAGTCATTTATACCCTCCTGTATATAAATCATTCTGACGCTTCGCCTTCGCTGCTGCTTTCCCTGTTCTGCAGGCGATGTTTAACAGTTTCTGGTTGGACCGCCGAAAGAATTATATGCCCGCTGTCAATCACTATAACTGCCCTGGTCCGGCGACCGTAAGTGGCATCAATAAGCATGCCGCGATCCCTGGCTTCACTGATCACCCGCTTAATCGGCGCCGATTCGGGGCTTACTATGGCAATAATTCTGCCTGCTGACACGATATTACCGAATCCGATATTAATCAATTTTATGGCCATCAAGCTACCCCCCAATGGTATTTACTCGAGGTTTTGAATCTGTTCCCTGATCTTTTCCAGTTCCGCTTTCAAGTCAACTACCAGGTTTGTCAGCTGATAGTCTCCTGCTTTGGATCCTATTGTGTTGATTTCCCGAAACATTTCCTGGGCAATGAAATCAAGTTTCCGGCCCACCGGTTCAGTACTGTCAAAAGCTTTTCGGAAAGCATTGATATGGCTCTGCAGGCGGACAAGTTCTTCATCAATTCCCATCCGTTCAACCAGGATAGCACATTCCATCAGCAGTCGTGTTTCCTCAAATTGGCCAGTCAGCAGTTCCTTTAATTTTTGTTCTGTCCGGTTCCTACATTCATCTTTCGCCTCTTCTGCCCGGAGAGTTGCCGTGCCGACCATCTCTTCAAGATGATCACATCTCCTTAGCAAATCGCGGCAGAGATTTTCCCCTTCAACGCGCCGTTGCTCCATTAAATGCTCCAGGGCAGCATGCAAGGCTTCACCAACCGCAGGCCACACCTGTTCTTCGGTAAGCGAAAATCCACCCGGTTTGAACAGCTCAGGCATTTGCAGAATATGCTTTAGCTTAACTTCTTCCGCCAGTCCAAGACGGTCTGTCAGCTTCTTCAGTGACTGGAAATAATCTTCGGCCAAATCATAGTTTACATTTACCTGGCGCATTCCAGCCGGCATTTCATCCAGAACAAGGTTAACCTCCACCCTACCCCGGCGAATCGACTCCAATAGAAGGCGGCGGATCCCGTCTTCAAGAAAATATAGCTCACGGGGCAGCCTGATCGATAGATCGGCATAACGATGATTCACCGAGCGCAGTTCAGCGGAAAATGTAAAACCATCCCGGGTACTGCTGCCCCGGCCGTAACCGGTCATACTGTTTATCATGGTCAGCATCCTTTGAATAAAATTACAATAGTCGGGCTGGGTTAATCTTAACATCAAATCAAGGCAATCTCAAGGTGCAATTAATCGGGAAATTTGCCAACTTTATCAATAAGAATTATACTTTATGCCGGGAGTTGACTCAAAGATGTCATTCGATACACTGATCATGAAAGTAGTTACCGATGAACTTAAGGATGAAGCAACAGGCGCTTTGATCCAGCAGGTTTACGAACCATCTCCACTGGAGATTGCACTTCACCTGTATTACCGTGGCAGGCAGATGAACCTGCTCTTCTCCATTGAATCAAAGTATGCCCGTATTCACCTTACCGGCGAGTCAGGAAAAAGGAAGAATCAACCTTCACCGTTCTGTATGCTATTGCGTAAATATCTGATCGGAGGCCGGATTGCATCCTTCAGCAATCCACCGCTGGAAAGGGTCATGGAAATAGAGATCGATCCTCCCGAAGGCCTTCCGCCGGTTAGGATTATCGCCGAAATAATGAGCAGGAGAAGTAATTTAATTCTCGTCGGTGGTAATAATGATGAAATACTCGGAGCAATGAAGATCGCTTCCTGGGAGAAAAATCCCCTGAGAGCGATCATGCCCGGCGAAAAATACCGCCCTGTTCCGCGTCAGGATAAGCTTGACCCACTCCGGATGGAGGAAAGTGAGTTTATATCAAATTTTGAGAACATCCTGAAAGAAATCTCCAAGCCTGAAAAAGCTCTTTATTCAGCTGTTGAAGGAATCAGCCCCCTGATTGCCCGGGAACTTGTTTTCCGCTCTAAGTGGGACAACAGGAAACAGCCGGAAGTATTGAAAAGCCTTTACAGGGAGACACAAAAACTTTTTAACGAACTGGATTCAGGGCAGGTTCAACCGGTGCTTATCCCTGAATTTGGAATATATGCCGCTGTACCGCTCATGCACCTGAATAATGATGGCACCAGGTATTTTGAAAGTGTTAATGAACTTCTGGACCAATTTTATAGTGTCCAAATCAGAGAGGAAAGGGAAAAGCAGCTGAAGGAAAGCCTGAACAGCGCAGTGAATAGAAAGCTTTCTTCTCTTCAATATAAGAAAAGAGAATTGGATAAAGAACTGGCAGCATCCGCAAAAGCGCCGGAACTCCGCCAGTATGGGGAACTTCTGCTGGCTTACGGTGACAGGGTTGAAAAAGGGGCCGAGAGTGTTGCCCTGCCTGATCTGTATAACCCCGATCAGCTGATTGTTATTCCCCTGAATCCGGCAAAGAACGCAGGCGCAAATGCCCGGTATTACTTTAACCGGTACCGAAAAGCAAAGAACAGCAGGGATCAGATCCGGAAACAGCTGAATAAAACAAAATCTGAAATTGATTACTGCCTGAACCTTCTTTATTCAATTGAAAATGGTTCCGGAATCTCACTTATCGAGATTACTCAGGAGCTGATTGAAGCCGGATACCTTAAAAAGAAAGAGAAAGGGAAGCGCAAGAGTGACGAACTACCCAAACCGCTTACATTCAAGAGTTCATCGGGGAATTCTATCCTTGTCGGAAGGAATAACCGCCAGAATGACTATATTACCTTTAAGGCAGCTGTCCGGAGAGACACCTGGTTCCATGTGCGCCAACTTCCGGGTAGCCATGTTGTTTTAAAAGGGGTTTCTTTTCCGCCACCGCAGCAGGATCTGGAAGAGGCTGCTTTCTTGGCTGCTTATTTCAGTAAAGGTCGTGAAAGCAGTGCAGTTGCAGTGGATTACACGGAAGTCCGCCATGTCAGGCGCCGGGCGGGTGGTAAACCCGGTTTTGTCTTCTATGAAAACTTTGAAACAATTACCGTTAATCCAGGAAATGAAGAATTACAAGCACTCTTCAAACTTTGAAAATAATAATTTATAACCACAGATCAGGATGGGTACTTTTTACTGAGCCAGATCAACCCTTTTCTGAAATCTGATGGAAGAGGTGCGGAAAACTCCATCTCTTCTCCGCTACGAGGATGGATAAACCTGATACGACGGGCATGTAAAGCCTGGGGAGCGGCAAGCCCGGAAGGCAGGTCATCATAACTCCGCTTTGAATAGGTGGGATCTCCAATAACGGGATAACCGAGATGGGCCAGGTGGACACGGATCTGATGAGTGCGGCCGGTTTCAAGGTTCAGCTGAAGCAGGCTGTACTGACCGTAATACTTCAGGACCCGATAACGGGTAACCGCCTCCCTTCCGGCAGATATGACAGCCATCTTTTTCCGGTGATGCGGGTGTCGGCCGATGGGTGCCTCTATCCTGCCCACTGCAGGCATTACTTTTCCAGCCACCAGGGCGATATACTCCCTGCGCAATGTCCTTGATTTCAGTTGACCGGATAGCAACCGGTGTGCCTGGTCGTTTTTGGCAACGATCAAGAGTCCTGATGTATCTTTATCCAGCCGGTGAATAATCCCCGGTCGAATCATCCCACCGATTCCCGATAAATCGGAACAGTGATTCAGGAGAGCGTTGACCAGGGTTCCACCCGGGTGCCCGGGAGCAGGATGAACAACCATTCCTCTCGGTTTGTTTACGACCAGCAGATCACTGTCCTCATAAATAATATCGAGCCGGATATCTTCCGGCCCGACAGAGATTTCCCCGGGTGGAGGTATAAAAAGGCTAATTTCTTCTCCCCCTTTAATCCTGTGATTCTTATCGTAACAGGTCTCCTGGTTTATTCTAACCCGACCATCATCGACCAATTTCTGAACCATGTTTCTTGAAAGGCCATCTTCAAGGTTGGCCAGGAACAGATCAAGCCTGGCTCCTTCATCTTCAGCACTCACCACGAAAATTTTTTCTGAACCGCTACCGTTTGTCATCTCCGGGAACCCTTTCTCTTTTTAACCGGTTCTGCCGGCTGCAGGTAGTTAATCAATACGATTGCAGCCAGTGAGGCAAAAAGCAGGCTGAGGCTGAACCACTGTGCGGTGGTCAGGTTTAACCAGCCGGGTATTCCATAGCGGAAAAACTCGGTTATAAATCTGAGCAGGCCGTAGAGGGCAAAAAGGGCAATAAGAATAAACCCGACAAAAGGTCTGCGGGGGCGCAGAAGTTTTAATATGATAAAGATGATGATACCACCCAGGGCAGCATAGAGTTGAACCGGATGACGAAGCACAGTATCGGCCATGTTAACCGGCAGTGCCCAGGGCAGGGTAGATTCTTTACCGTAGCAGCAGCCATTGAGAAAACAGCCGATCCGGCCAAAGGTATAGCCCAGGGCCAGGTAAGGAGCGAGCAGGTCAGCCATTTTTAAAAAATTGATCTTTCTCCAGGCACTCCAGAAATATAGAGCAATAACCCCTCCAAACATGGCCCCGTAAAATGAGAGCCCTTCAAACTGGGTAAAGAAAGACCTGAAGAATCTTCCGCTGTAGAATTCCCAGTTCAAGAGTATATAGAGGATCCGTGAGCCGAGGAGTCCCACTATAGTTGAAGCTATAACCGATTCCAGGACATGATCGGGGTTGATCCCTTCTCTTGGAGCTTCACGGTAAATAGCGATGGCGGCAACCAAAACGGCGATAGCAATCATCAGGCCGTAAGAATGGATGGCAAAATTACCTATGCGGAATATTTCAGGATACATCAGACCCACTCCTTTCACCTTTTAAAGCACTATCCCGCCAAAAAGCGATCAGAAAAATCCCGATGCCGATGACGATCGCCGAATCGGCGACATTGAAGACAGGAGGCCAGATTGTAAAGTTGATGAAATCGATAACATAGCCTTCCCTTAATCGGTCAATCAGGTTACCCAGGGCCCCTCCGAGCTGTAGGGCGAGACCCAGCCGCAGCCAGAAATGATCTTCAGCCAGTACGCGGTAATAGAAGATTATAAAGAGAACCACAATGATTGTTATAATTACAAAAACCACGGTCTGGTAGGGAAACATACCAAAGGCTGCTCCGGGGTTCCGGACATAGGTTATATATAAAAAGTTTTCAATGATCTTGATCGACTGGCCAATCTCCATGTAAGTAGTAATCAGATATTTTGTAAACTGATCGAACAGAACCATAACCGCTGCTATAATGAATAGGCGCAAAATTTTCCCTCCGGACTCACGAGCACAGATTATCCCAATCCAACGTTATATATTTTAACACAGGGCTGCACATAAGAACAGGATCAGTTCTTCTTCAATTCCTCTTCAACCAGGCTTCGGCGAAGTATCTTCCCAATGGCACTTTTGGGGAGCTCACTGCGGAACTCCACCGACCGGGGAACTTTAAATTTCGCCAGCTTCTGACGGCAAAATTCAATAATTTCTTCTTCGGTTGCTTCCTCTTCATCATGCAGTACAACATAAGCTTTGATCACTTCACCGAGATAATCGTCGGGAAGCCCCACAGAAACAGCTTCGGCAATTTTCGGGTTTTCAAAAAGGACTTCGTCCACCTCCCGGGGGTAAACATTATAACCCCCGGTGATTATCATATCTTTTTTGCGGTCCACGATATAAAAGTAACCGTCTTCATCCATCCGGGCAATATCCCCGGTATATAACCATCCGTCCCGCAGTGAGTCAACAGTTTCTTCCGGACGATTCCAGTAACCTTTCATCACCTGCGGCCCTTTAATGACCAGTTCCCCTTCTTCTCCCATGCCAACCTCTTTTGTCCCGGTTTCTATATCAACCAGCCTGCAATCTGTATCCGGATAGGGCATACCTACGCTTCCCGGCTTCCGTTTGCCGATCAGAGGATTGCAGTGGGTGACCGGAGAGGCTTCAGAAAGTCCGTAACCTTCAAGCATTTTTGAACCTGTCCGTTCCTCAAAGCGAGCCATGATATCAACGGGCATCGGAGCTGCACCGCTGTTGCATATTTCAATAGCATCGAGATTATATTTTTCAGCATCCGGGTGGTTGGCTAAAGCGATATAGACTGTTGGCACAGCAGGTAACAGCGCCGGTTTGTACTGCTTGATCAGTTCCAGCAATGCATCGATATCAAAACGGGGAACCAGGACCTGACCGGCAGGCAGGGTAAGACCCACATTCATTACACAGGTCATCCCGTATGAGTGGAAAAAGGGCAGGATGGCAATGCCAAAGTACTGCTTAACTCCTTTTCCATATTTGCGATCGATCCATTCTTTAAGCCATTCCTTGATCTGAACCACGTTACAGGTCAGGTTATAGTGAGTCAGCATGGCAGCCTTGGGAAAACCGGTGGTTCCACCGGTATATTGAAATACTGCGAGGTCTTCCCGCGGATCTATTGGAACAACAGAACCCTCCGGTTCATTTGCGGCCAGCATAATATCAAACCAGGTTACTTCACCTTCAATATCGGTCCATAAAAGCCGGGTAGCAATTACATGCTCTATATGAACTTTATGGCGAACAGCACTGAATGAATGGAAAACGGCATCGGCACCAATAAATACTTTTGATCCTGAATCTTTGAGAATAAACTCAACTTCTGAAGGAGTGTAGAGCGGGTTAACCTGGACAACAACAGCACCGACTTTCATACAACCATAAAAAGCATAAACATACTCGGGACAATTGGGCAGCATTAAAGCTACCCGATCACCTTTCTCTACCCCCATTTTTACCAGAGCAGCTGCAGTGCGTTCAATTTTTTCGTGCACTTCCTTATAAGTTACCTCATTGCCGAAGAAAACCAGGGCAATCAGGTCAGGATAATCAACTGTTGATTGAATGAAGTAATCATAAAGGGATGTTTCGGGATAATCTAGATTCCAACGAACCGGATAATTTTTCAGCCAGGGCCTTTCGGACATTCTACCAGCTCCTCTCAACCAATGTTTGATTTATTTGCCTATTCTAATTGTTCTTTGCATTTCTTACTTTCCCTTCTCCGGCTCGCAAACTACTTTGATCTTTTCTCATAACCTGTAGATAATCTCCTTTGCAAGAACCATGTTTTCACCAATTCGAGATACTTTATCTTATAAGCAGACCCTGATACTGTAAGCGACATTAGCATGAGCGGTTAGAATTACCGGTGAGCCGAAATAAAGTTGTCAGGGGACACATAACCTTCGGTCAATATGTCCCCATACGTATTATGCCTCTCCGGAATGATTAATACTGCTTCAGCTTTCCGGAGAGGCAGACCGAGGCCGGAGACTTAAGTGTCGACTGTTGAGGCTGCCCGCTGAAGCTTGAAGGCGAACCGGCATTAATTCTCCGCGAAATGATCCGGAGCGAACTGTATCAGGGTCTGATTACCTTTTACCTTTTACCTTTTACTTTTAATGCTGAAACACAATAAGAATCCCCCCTCGAACGGCCGTAAGGCCGGTAAGAGGGGGAGAAATTTATTGTTAGGTTTTAAGAGGATTTTAACCGAGGGCAGCAACGACCCTGCTGCAGCGGGGGCAGAGTTCTTCTTCCGATTCCGTATAGATCCAGCAGCGCGGGCACTTATGGCCGGGAGATTTCTCAACCAAAAGTGTGACAGGGTAATGCTCGCCCTTCACCGCATTTTCAGGGGCGCTGTCGCGGTCTCTTTCAAGCTTGACATGAGATACTATAAAGAGATCCTGTAAGTGATCTTCGTATTCTTTAAGTTGTCCGTACAGCGGATCATCTGCCCAGATACTTAGGCAGGCTTCAAGGGAACCGCCGATCACTTTTTCCTTGCGGGCCTGTTCGAGTGCCCAGTTGATGTCTTCACGTACTTCCAGAAGTACTTCCCAGCGTTTGCCGAGTTCCCGGTCATCCCACTGTGAACTCTGTTCAGGCCAGTCTGCAAGTTGAACGCTCTTCAGGTGCCGTCCGGGTAGGTGCTGCCAGATTTCCTCGGAAGTGAAGGTAAGGATTGGGGCCATCAGGAGCACAAGCCTTTCAGCGATAATCATTAAAGCTGTCTGTGAAGAGCGGCGGATCTTGTCATCGGGCAGAGAACAGTAGAGCCGGTCCTTGATAACATCAAGGTAGAAACTACTCATATCGACTACGCAAAAATTATGCAGGGCATGAAAGAATTGGTGATATTCATACTTTTCATATGCCCCGGTAATTTTCTCTGTTACCCGGTCAAGGCGATAAAGAGCCCAACGATCAAGTTCTTCCAGCTGATCATATTCGAATGACTGGGTATCCGGATCGAAGTCGAAGCAACCACCAAGCAGGAACCTGATCGTGTTTCTGATCTTACGGTAAACTTCGATCAGTTGTTTGAGGATCCCTTCGGATAGATGGATATCGCTGGTGAAATCAGCCGACGAAACCCAGAGGCGCAATATATCAGCGCCGTACTGCTTAATGATTTTCTCCGGGGCGATTACATTACCCAGGGATTTGGACATCTTCTTTCCTTCTCCATCAACTACCCAGCCGTGGCTGAGTACCGCTTTGTAAGGGGGTTCCCCCCGGGTAGCGACTGCAGTTAAAAGTGAAGAATGGAACCAACCCCTGTACTGGTCACTCCCTTCCAGGTATAGCTCTGCAGGCCAGCGCAGTCCTGACCTGGTTTCCAGTACGGCATCGTGGCTGGAGCCTGAGTCAAACCAGACATCCATTGTATCTGTTTCTTTCCGGAATTCTGTATGCCCGCATTCGGGGCATTTGAAGTTCTCAGGCAGAATTTCCGCGGATTCCCGGGCAAACCAGGCGTCGGAACCCTCTTTGCTGAAGAGTTCGCTGACAGCTTCGATGGTTTCACTGTTGATAATGGGCGCACTGCAGTCATCACAGTAGAAGATAGGGATAGGTACTCCCCAGACTCTCTGCCTGGAAATACACCAGTCCTGTCTTTCCGCCACCATATTATAGATTCGCTCTTCACCCCATGATGGAGTCCAGCTGACTTTCTTGATTGCTTCCAGGGCTTCTTTCCGAAAACCATCAATTGAGGCAAACCACTGCTCCGTCGCCCGGTATAGCAGGGGCGATTTACAGCGCCAGCAGTTGGGATATTGATGCTCAAATTTGAGCGATTTGATTAAGGCATTTTCCAGCCGCAAATCTTCGATCACCGCCTTGCCTCCCTCGTCATAACGGAGACCGGCGTATTTTCCTGCTTCTTCGGTGAAATAGCCGCTGTTATCCAGCGGGCTCAAAATAGGCAGGTTATTGGCCTGGCCGATAGCAAAGTCCTCATGACCGTGCCCCGGGGCTATATGGACACAGCCGGTGCCCTGTTCCAGGGTGACATGCTCTCCAGTAAGCAATATTGATTCGCGATCATAGAGAGGATGGCGGCAGCGCATCCCGACAAGCTCACTGCCTTTAAATCTCTTCAGAATAGGCCAGGGCTTTTCCGACCCGGCCAGTTTGGAAACCGCTTCCAGAAGACCTTCAGCAAGAAGATACTGTTCGGAACCTGCATCAGCCAGAACATAGTCGAAATCCTTGTGAACGGCTATAGCAAGGTTAGCCGGGATTGTCCATGCCGTTGTGGTCCAGATCAGGCAGTAACGGTTTTCAACCCCATCCAAAAGCCCGAGATCATCAATCAGCGGGAATTTAACATAGATTGATTCAGAAATTTTATTGCCGTACTCGATTTCGGCTTCTGCCAGCGCCGTTTCGCAGCTGGCACACCAGTATACCGGACGCATTCCCTTATAGATATAGCCTCGTTCGGCCATCATTCCGAATATTTTGATCTGTCGGCCTTCAAATTCCGGAGCAAGGGTCAGGTATGGATTATCCCAGTCACCGCGGACTCCCAGCCTTTTGAACTGATTTCGCTGGATATCAACATATTTCAGGGCATATTCCCGGCACATCTTTCGAAAATCAAGATCTGATATCTCTTTACGGTTCAGCTTGTTGGTCTTGATGATCTGGTGTTCAATCGGCAGGCCATGGGTATCCCAGCCCGGCACATAGGGGCAGTTACAGCCCTGCATGGTCTTATACTTGTTAATGATATCTTTTAACACCTTATTCAGGGCGGTACCCATATGGATATCACCGTTGGCATAAGGTGGTCCGTCATGCAGAATATAGAGCGGTGCTCCTTTGCGATTTTCCAGAACCTTGTTATGTATATCGAGCGATGCCCAGAATTCAAGCATGTCAGGCTCGCGATTCGGCAGGTTCGCGCGCATCGGAAATTCTGTTTGCGGTAGGTTCAGCGTATCTCTGTAGTCCATTATTGATGTCTCCTTCGTATCAATGATAAGTAATATATGTAATATTCTTTTGAATATAAAAAAATCGTCCCCTAAGGGACGAGATTTCTCCCGTGGTACCACCCTAATAACCAAACAATAACTGCAGGCCTCTTTGGAACACCATTAACGGCGGTAACCGCCCAACCCTACTTATTCGTTATAGAATGTTCAGATGGAAACTCCCGGGTGATTTACAGCGGAATTGCCATGCCGGAATTTCAGCCAACACCGGCTCTCTGAATTAGCTTACTAACCGCCTTGATGTCCCGTTCATTGTATTTGCCGTAAATTGTAGCATGGATACTAAACAAAATCAATACCTGGTAACTGTGCTGAAAATGGGCAGCCTAATTATCCTTCTCGAAATCATCTACCGGTTTTATTTCATAATCTGCTTCAAAATCGAGAACCGGCTCTTCATCTTCCTCCAGTTTAAAATCATCTTTTACCACTTCTTCAGCTACCACATCCGGTTTATAGTTACTTATAAATTCAGTGGCTTTCTCTTCGACTTTCTCTTCCTTTTGCGGCTCTTCCAGCCACTCCTCACCTTCCAGGGCAGCCAGCTGTGCCTCAATGAATGAACGGAATTTAAGTTTAAAAACCTGAGCCTTTCTGAAAAGTTCCTCCTGTTCATCAAGGATCCTGGAAGAGCGTGATCTGGCTTCTTCAACTAAATTCTTTGCTTCTCTCTCTGCTTCACGTTTAATCAATTCTGCTTCACGTTTGGCATTTTGCTTGACCTCTTCGGCAGTTTCCTGGGCAACGACAATTGCAGTGTGCATTGTGCTTTCCATCTTCTGGTAGTTCTTGTTTTTCTCTGTAAGCTGGGCCAGTTGATCTTTCAGGTCCTGGTTCTCACGCATTAACTGCTCGAGATCCTTGGCAATTCTGTCGAGAAATTCATCAACATCTTCGATGTCATAACCCCGGAAAGACCTTTCGAACTCTTTATTCTGTATATCCAGCGGTGTAATGCCCATTTCTTTTCCTCCCCTGTTTCAAACTGATAGTAATGTCAAGGCTCATAAGCTATGGCAAACTTCGACAACTGGATGACATTTCCTGCCTGATCAGCTATACTTTTTCAATCTTACCCGTATCCGACCTTTACGGGTTTCACCTTCATCCTCTTCAAGCAGCAGGCGGCCTCGTCCTTTCAGAGATACCTGGTCTCCTGCTTTTAACTGATATGACGGAGAATCTATCTGTCGCCAGTTAACCCTGACCAGACCACCCTTGACCAGGAGAACCACCCTTGCACGGGAGATTCCAAAACCGAGCGATATTACTGAATCAACCCGCAGGCTGGCTACTGTACCTTTGATTTCTTTGCCTTTATCATGGGAAAAAGGCAATTGATCGGCTTCAATTAAGTTACAGCTCACCGTAAATTTGCCAACCTGGATCAGATTGCTGCAGATAAATTCGGCTTTTGATTCCAGAACCATAACTGCTGCCCAGGAATCTTCAAAAACCAGGATATCGCCGACCTGATCCCGCTTAAATCCTAATGCAAGTACAGCGCCAAGCAGATCACGGTGATTGAGGGCGCCGTCGCCGGCATGCCAGCTCACTTTGATTATTTTAACCGGAGGCAGACTGTTTTTGAACCTGGAAGGGAAAACGGCAAGGACGTTTCGTTCCGCTTCCGGGTAACCACCGAATACGGTATATGCCAGGTCGGATTCTTTATGCAGCGCCGCTTCGGCCAGTTCAAGCTGACGGGGATCAAGAAAGTTCGTATGATAAGTTTTATTACCCTGCAATTCATCAAGCTTGCGGATAAACTGCTGCTGCCAGCGTTTTTCTTCATCAGATAATGGAGAACCGGAACTCATATTTAACCTCCGAATTAAAAGTAAATATAGCGGATTATCAACTGCTGGGCTACCCTCAACAAGATAAGAAGAATAAACGGGGAGAGATCCAGGTAACCCATCCCGACCCTGACTGCTGGTATAACCTTCCGTAATGGCGCTAAAAGCGGCTCGGTTAAAACATAGGCAATGCGATAGAGAGTATTAAAAGTCTGGTTCCGGGAGGCAGTAGGTGCAAACCAGGACATAATAATCCGGGCAAATAAAATTATGTAGTAAATCTGAATAAAAAAGATTAACCCTTCAGCAACTAACCTGTTGATTATAATCACCTGCTTTACTGCATATTTAACTTAAACCTGTCAGCTAAAGAGAGCGCTGCCGATGCGCAGTATGGTTGCTCCTTCTTCCACGGCGACCAGGTAATCATTGGTCATGCCCATCGACAGCTCCGGCAGCTCCATTCCGGGTTTGCTGTATTCATCTCTTAACTGACGGAGTTTTTTGAAACAACAACGGGCTTCTTCCGGATCTGCTACAAAGGGAGCCATCGTCATCAGTCCGAGAACACGTATCCGGTCATAATCATCAATCTGGTTGATAAAAGAGCCAAGATCATCGGCTTTCATACCAAATTTACTTTCTTCGCCGGATACATTTACCTGAATCAGCATATTAACCAGGAGATCAAGCTTTTCAGCCCAGCTCTGGACCGCTTTGGCCAGGGAAAGCCTATCGAGAGAGTGGATCATCATGTAATAAGGCAGGACATCCTTAACCTTGTTCGACTGGAGATGACCGATAAAGTGCCAGTTTAGATCGGGCAAGCTGATGACCTTTTCAGCTGCATCCTGAACCCTGTTTTCCCCGAAATCTTTCATGCCCAGGTTGGCAGCCTGCCGGACTTCATCAATACCTACTGTTTTTGTTACAGCTATAAGCTTGATATTTTCCGGATTCCGCCCCGCTTTTAGCGCAGCCTCTTCGATATTTTTCAAAACTTCTCTATAGTTTTCTGCCAGCATGTAGAGGAAACTCACCTCTGTATTTAATCTGTTACAGCCGGTTACTTAAATAATTAATACAACCGCTGTCCTTCCACAACATGTTCAGGCCGGGTTATGATCATACTCTGGGCAGGGAGCCCCTCGACCATAATTTGGTCATCACGCCTTTCAACAATTGTCAGCGGCTGAAAAACCACTTTCCCGCCCTGGTTGATAAAAACCCCGTAACTGTTGTCGTATTCAAATACAGCTTCCGCTGGAATAATTATACCCTGCTGCCTGGAATAGAGCAAAGAAGCTTCTGCCCACCTGGTTTGCTCAAAACCGACAACCTGCTGCTGTATTTCGTAGGCCAGGCGCACAATTTGATTTTCTTGATCAATTGCATATTCAATAAGAACCGCTCTGACCATCTCTTCCGGTGCAAAGTCAAATTCCAACTCAACATTCCGCTGTTCAGCTATAATGCGCCCCGGATGAAGTGGAATAATAATGCTGTAATACCATCGCCAGTTGTTAACGACTTTCATAACCGCCTGTCCGCTATCTACCAGGTCTCCCCGGACTGTATATCGTCCCTCAGGCTTGATGATTTCGTACTGGTCGGCGGTAATATAAAATGGTTCGCTGTAATGTTCCCATCCGTCGATATAGTGAGATAAAAAACCCGGGTGTTCCGTAGTGAGTGTTATAACTTCCTGGAAATTAAGCGACATGGGATCGATGGGAACCCGCTCTTCCATCGCTTCCTCATCCTCTTCATTTTCCGGCTCCTGCAGAGCCAACCACTGGGCTCTTGATATAACGCCTATCGAGGCCAGTTCTGAATCTGCCGATACTCTCCCACCGGCAGGAGCAAGTTCCAGAACAACTCCGGGCGAAGGGGATACTATAATCTCTTCTTCGCGGGTGATCAAACCGGCGGCATCCTGTCTGGACTCCATAACACCCATTTCGGCAGAAATTATCTGCAGACGCCAGGATAAAAACTGGTTGCCCAACCAGTGATAGCCCAACTGAATAATTATTATGAAGGCAATCAGAAGTAAAACATAAAAAACGAAAGCCCTTTTGAAATTGATAAAACTAAACCTTTTACCCTCTCCGCGGATAACCTCAAACTGCTGCCTCTTTTGTCTGGAGTGTTTATTTTTCAAATTCTAATCTCCCTGTATATTATCTGATAGCAATAAACCCGATCATTCTTCCCGTTTCCCCTTTATTTCTCCGGTATGAATAGAAAAGTTCAGGGCTGCAGGATGAACACCAACCTCCTCCGGATATGTTCTCAAAAGGGATGCCGGCTTTTGTTAGCTGCCGAATATTAATTGCTGTCATGTCGATACTCCATCTGTCATTTTCCTGCTGTAACAAGTACCTGGGATCATCCCAACCTTTATTCTGAAACTGCCGGGCAGTTTGCTCATCCACACTATAGCAGTTTTTGCAAATTGCAGGGCTTAAACCGACCAGCAGTTCTCCAGGTTTTAAATTAAAATCGGCAGATAGCCTGTCCACCATTTTGGAGGTAATCCCTCCAAGAGTACCCCGCCATCCGGCATGAGCCAGGGCTACAAGTTTTTTCGACCTGGCAGTAAAAAAAATGAGGAGGCAATCTGCCGAATAGGCGGCTAATACCAGCCTGGGTTCAGTTGTAATCAGGCCGTCGCACCTGCTGCGGGCAGATCCGGGAAGTGCTCCTTCACCTCTGTTGCTGCCTGTAAATGTTTCTATATCAGTTCCATGAACCTGGATCGATGATACCAGTTCGAGATAATTATATCCAAAATAGTTGAAGAAGCGCTTCCTGTTTTCCAAAACATTTTCTTTTTGATCACCGGTGTGGTAAGCAGTATTCAAAGAAGCCAAATATCCTTTACTGCATCCGCCCAGCCTGGTTGAAAAGGCATGGTCCACCAAACCGCTTAATTTGAGCAGAGGTGATTGAAGGTAGGCCATCCGGCCATCTCTGATCAGCTCAAACTTCGTCTTCATTTAGCTTCCCGGGAGTCCCTTGTTTATTAACCATACTGGTTATTATACCCTATCCTTCCAAGAAAATAGTTCCATATTAATCACCTTTTTACCTCTAATCTGAAACGATCATACTAAAGCTTTGCATATTACGAATATACAACTGGTATAACCCGACGCTGTAAACATGCAGCGAATCATTAAGCGAGTGGCCTAGAATTGCCGGCGAAACAAAGACTGGAGAGAGATCCGGCCTTTAAAAATAATAAATTCTGCTTCAGCTTTTATAAAGGCCGGACCGAGACCGGAAGACTTAGGTGTCAACTGTCGAGGTTTCTCTTGAAAGGCTGCAGTTGAGCCGCAGCAATTCTCTGCGAGCTTACGTGAGCCAGGGTTTACAGCTTCGGGATTGATAAACCAAAAGTTGAATTTAGCATAGAAAATCAATAAACCGTTTGTTCATATACCGCCCACTCGACAGGGGCTTCGCTTTTCATTGAACGGGAAAGATCAATAATGCGTTGGTTGCGGGAGCCTCTGAAAGGCAGGCAAAGGTCTTGCTGGGCTTCGAGGAAAGGTCCGTCGATCAGCAGCCACCCCAGTTCAAGCAGCCGGCGAACAGGAGGATTTTCTTTGCATCCTGAGATTAGCTGTTCAAAAGTATAACCGCTGTAGATAACGAGATTCATCCCAAAAGAAACAATACCGGAAGCCAGGGCAGCTGCTGCTTCCGGCTGTTCAAAGGGTTCACCCCCTGAAAGGGTGATGCCATCAATGGATTCGAGAACTTTTATCTGCTTGAGCAGCTGGTGAACAGAGATCTTCGTGCCGCCACCGGAATCGTGAGTTTCAGGATTATGGCATCCTGGACAGCGGTGGGAGCAACCCTGGAAGAAGATAGTCATACGCACTCCCGGGCCGTCGACAATGCTCTCCTTTTGTAATCCCGCCACCCTGAGATTCATTTTTGATCACCGGGAATGAAGTGAACTCTTCTATCTTTCAACTCGCTCAGTTTTGCTTCGTTAAACCTTTCATCAGTTGACAGATAGCCGGTTATTCGCCGGATTCTCCTGATATCGCTGCTTCCGCAGTGCGGACATTCCAGGTTAAAGACCCCGCTGCCCGAACAGCTTCTGCATTCATCGATGGGGTAGTTGATACCGCCATAACCAATATCGGAGGCATGCATATGGCGAACGATCCGCTCCACGGCTTCTATATTATGAATCGGAGGTGCTTCCAACTCGGTATAGCTGATATGGCCGGCATTACAAAGTTGGTGGAAACGACCTTCAGCAGTGAGTTTATCAAACATGGACATGGCGTAGTAGACTGGAATATGAAATGAATTTGTATAGTAATCTTTATCGGTAACTCCCGGTATGGTTCCATATTGCTTGCGGTCCATGGCTACAAAGCGGCCGGCCAATCCTTCAGCGGGAGTTGCAACCAGAACTATATTCAGATCGTATTCATCGGCATAGCTGTCGGTCCGCCGCCGCATATGATCGATGATCTTAAAGCCGAGATCAAGAGCTTCAGCGTCTTCTCCGTGGTGCTTTCCAAGCAGCAGATGGACCGTTTCCGCCAGTCCGATAAAGCCGATAGCCAGGGTACCGTTTTTGATTACTTCGCGGATTGTATCTTCCGCAACCAGGTTCTCCGAACCCATATAGAGTTTTTGACCCATTAAAAATGGCAAATCACGCACTTTCAATCTCGAGAGCACCTCGAATCGATGCAGAAGCTGGCGCGAAGCGCTGCGCATTAAACGATCGAGTTGGACAAAAAAGAGATCCTGCTGACCACGGCATTCAAAAGCGACTCGCGGTAGATTGAGGGTCACCGGTGCGATATTGCCTCTGCCGGCGGATATCTCCTGTCCATGGCGGTTGGCAATTACCCTGGTCCGGCAGCCCATGTAAGAGACTTCTTCTCCATATTGCCGGTTAAAAGTGGTATCCATAAAACTAAAAGTGGGGTTCATTCTCCTGGAAGCAACCTGCATGGCCAATCGGAGAAGATCGTAATTCGGATCCTCCGGAGTGTAGTTAACACCGTCTTTGACCCTGAAGACCAGATTGGGGAATATTGGAGTTTCTCCCTGGCCCAGGCCCCTTTTGAAGGCTTCGAGAATTGCCTTTGAAACCATTCGTCCCTCATCAGTGGTATCAGTTCCAAAGTTAATTGAACTGAATGGAGTTTGAGATCCCGCGCGGCTGTGCATTGAATTCAGGTTATATATAAATCCTTCCATGGCCTGGAAGATCTCCTCATAATCCGGTTTCTCTTTGAAGCCTCTAATTACTTCTCCCATGCTGCGATCGAAGTGGGGGAAGCTCTGCCCGCCGAACATATCATTCTGGTTGCTTTGAATTATTATTGCCGCCTGGGCAGCTGCAGAAGCAATTCTTTTGGGAGGACGGATATAGCCGTAACCTGTATTGAAACCGCCTTGAAGCAGTTTGTTTAAATCAATCTGCAAACAGTTTAAAGTTTTGCTATAGTAATCGAGATCGTGAATGTGAAAGGCCCCTTCTTCGTGGGCTCTTGTATATTCTTCGGGCAACAGGTTACTGAGATAGTACTGTTTACTGGCTGCACTGGCGATCTGCAGCATTTTGGCTGATGGAGAATTATTAACATTAGCGTTCTCCCGGCTGGTTTCGACCAATATTTCCTTAACAACATCCATCAGTTCCGATTTTCCTTCACGGATTCGTGTCCGGCGGTCACGATATAAAATATACGCTTTGGCAGTCCGGGCATGGCCGTTTTCAATCAGGGCGATTTCAACAGTATCCTGCACTTCCTCAACTGTGGGGATTACCCCCGAAGGTGTCTTTTCCTGTAAGATCTTAATAATTTGCTTCGTCAGGCTTTCAGCAATTCCGCGATCACTTCCGCCGACAGCTTTGGCCGCCTTGAAAATAGCATCTGTAATTTTTTCTGCATCAAAGGGGACAACCCGTCCATCACGTTTACGGATTTCTCTGAAATTATTCACCCGGTCCTCACCAACCTCTTTTTTTGCTGCAATATTTTCGGCCACTCAATACGCCTCCCCGGTTTTTTCTTTTTTCTTTTCATTCAGCATATTTTCCAACTCGGCTTTAAAAGTTTCAACATCCGGAAATTGTCTGTAAACCGATGCAAAACGGACGTAGGCCACCTCATCGATTATTCGCAGCTTGGCAAGGACCAAATCGCCAATCTGATCAGTTGTAACTTCTTTGATATAACTACTGCGCAGCTCCTGCTCAAGGTTTTCAACAACATCTTCCCAGCATGACAGGGGAATATTTCTCTTCTGTCCTGCCAGTAGAAGACCTTTCAGAATTTTGGCAGGATCAAAGATTTCCCGGCGCCCGTCGCGTTTAATGACAACAATCTGTTCTGCTTCCATTTTTTCCATGGTTGTAAATCGGTTATTGCAGCTTACACATTGACGCCTTCGTCTGATTGCAGAGGATTCCTGTGTAGCCCGGGAATCGAGGACCCGGGTATCTGGTTCACCGCAGTAGGGGCATTTCATAAAAAAAGCTCTCCCCTCAATATATTGCATTTTTTATATTATAAAACACAATATATTGTGTGTAAAGAGCTTTTTAAGGGATTTAATGAATTTTATATTTTACCTGAGGACCACTTTGTCTATCCTGAATTCAATGTTCATATCTTCACCGGCACCTTCCAGAACTTCCCAGCCAATGATCGTTTGGAATGATCCAAAATCGGCAACACGCCACTGCATCCGTCCTCCCTGTCCGGCAGGAACAGCAGGCGGCTCAACTTCGACATCGAAGGTATGGACTGTTGCATTGAGATCACCGATCTTTTCCTGTCCGGAGCTGACCCTGTGAATCGTGACCCCCGGTTCAGTCTGTGAGACGGCCAGAATATCACGCACCTGCCATTCACCCATCAGTTGAAATGGCATCAGGATGTTCATCAGGATCGGTTCAGCAAGCATGGAAGCCATTTGAAGCGATATCTCTTCGCCTCCAATCTCGGTCTTTCGAATTTCTCCTCCCCCATCAATCCATACGGTAAAGGTTTCATCAGTTATGGTAGTTGAGATTTTATCGGTTTGAACCCCATCTACCGTTTCACTGCCTTCCAGGAGATAGTGAACCTCAGCCACCGCAACCCCGTTCTGCAGTACGGTATGACGAATTTCGCTAAAAGTTGCCACCAGTTCCTGAAGGGTAAGCGGTGCCTTCCACTCATCCAGAGCAATCAACTCATCTTCAACTGTCCCTGGTTCTCCTGCCGTTTCATCCTTGTCAGGTGCTGTCTCATCAGGTATAACTTCAGCTTCAGTCTGCTCCTCTTGCTGGCCATTTACATCTTCAGATACCCCGGTATCACCACAACCAACGGCAAGTAAGATCATTACCAGGGTTAAAACGGCTGTAAGAAGCAGTATTGTCCTTTTCAAAACCGTTTCCCCCTTTTCAATATTATTAATATTTACCTTCAACAGTTAAACCTTGATTCCTTCAAACCAAAAACTTTTCCAAAAATAAATAAAAAAAGCCCGGCACCTTTTATAAGGTTACCGGGTCTAAAATAATCTTGCTTAATATTTTAAATTCAGTTTACTCGTTTACTATTTTACTTTGTTCCTGCCACCGGGACCAGGTAGGAGCGTCAATGTTCTCCCCCCGGGCAAGTGCGCTGCCTCCCACCGCAGCGAGCCTCGGTTTGAAACCCTGCTGTGCTGCGGCAAACCCTGTGGCGATTACTGTAACCCTAACCTGATCTTTGCAGTTTTCATCGATAACCGCACCGAAGATTATGTTGGCTTCCGGGTCTGCATAACCGGCTACGATATCTGCAGCTTCATTAACTTCATAGAGGCTTAGATCATTTCCGCCGGTAACATTGATCAAAACGCCCTTGGCACCCTGGATGGATGTCTCAAGCAGCGGGCTGCTGGTAGCCGCTTTGGCTGCCTCAAGAGTCCGGTTTTCACCGCTGCCCTGCCCCACACCCATCAGGGCAGGCCCTGTTTCTGACATGATAGTCCGCACATCAGCAAAGTCAAGGTTGATCAAACCTGGAATTGCAATCAGGTCTGATATACCCTGAACTCCCTGGCGGAGAACATCGTCAGCTACCCTGAAAGCTTCCAGAATGGGAGTCTTCTTCTCTACAATCTGCAGTAGGCGATCATTGGGTATTGTAATCAGGGTATCTACTTTTTCTTTAAGGGCAGCAATTCCTTCATCAGCCTGCTGTTTGCGCTTCCTGCCTTCAAATGAGAATGGTTTTGTAACAACACCTACTGTCAGTGAGCCGACTTTCTGGGCAATCTCCGCAATAACCGGTGCTGCACCTGTTCCAGTGCCCCCGCCCATTCCGGCAGTAATAAATACCATATCCGCGCCCTTGAGCATTGCTTCTATATCGTTACGACTTTCTTCTGCGGCCTTCTGGCCGATTCCCGGGTTGGCTCCAGCACCGAGACCCTTGGTTAGCTGCTCTCCAATCTGCAGCTTGGTTGTAGCATTCGCCAGGAAAAGGGCCTGGGCGTCTGTATTTACAGCACAAAATTCAACTCCCTGCAGGCCGGCGGCAATCATTCGGTTAACAGCATTACTGCCGCCTCCACCTATACCTACAACTTTTATCGACGCATACTGTTCCATTTCAACATCAAACTCAATCATTAAAAGCACCTCCTGAATTGGTATGCTCTTTTAATCAATAATGTCGGACATCCAATCTTTAATTCTCTGCCAGAAC
This sequence comes from Bacillota bacterium, assembly GCA_033549065.1. Classification (NCBI taxonomy): domain Bacteria; kingdom Bacillati; phylum Bacillota; species Bacillota bacterium. The sequence goes on along the minus strand of JAWSUE010000002.1, from coordinate 56,027 downwards.
CCGGGACCACGCTTTTTCATCGGCTTGTCCCTTTCCTGGACAAATAACCTTGGCTGGTAACGCTGAACATAGTTGAGTAAACCAACCACGGTTGAATACGCCGGATTTTGAATTCCGGATACGTTAAATTGCGCCAACCTGATCTGGTCGCTTTCAAAGAACTGCCGGGTTACTTCAACAAGTCCTTTCATTGAAGAAACCCCGCCCCTTAAAACAACTCCGGCAGGCGGCAGGTAGGGCCAACCCATTTTAATCATTTCTTCCTTTACTATTTGAAAAATTTCCTGTACCCTCGGCTCGATAAATCCTGCGAACTCTCTTTCCGACACCAGCCTGAGCTCATTGCTGCCTACAGCTTTAATTTCAATTTTCGGTTCGTTATCGGCAACCGACTGTAAAGCTGAACCGTACTCTTTTTTCAGTTCTTCTGCTGCGAAGTGGTTTATCCTTAAACCGGCAGCCAGATCAGTGGTTATGTGGTCACCACCGATAGGGACAACTGCCATCTTTTGCAGCTTACCGTGTTGGAACAGGGCTATTTCAGTGGTTCCTCCACCGATATCGATGAGGAAAACTCCTAACTCTCTTTCGTCCGGGGAAAGAGATATCTCTGAATTAGCCATTGCCTGGAGGACCAAACCCCTGATACTGATTCCGGCCCGATTGATGCAACGTAAAAGGTTGTGCAGCGAGGTTATTACACTGGTTACTACCAGCGCATCTACCTCCAACCTGACACCCAACATTCCTACCGGATCCCTGATACCATCAAATCCATCAACAATATATTCGCGGGGGATGATGTCAACTATCTCTCGGTCCATAGGCAGAGCTACCACTTTGGCAGCCTGGATTACCCGCTCGAGGTCATCTTCGCGAATCTCCCGATCTTCGGCAGTTACGGCTACCACTCCGCGATTATTGATCAGTTCAACGTTGAGACCCTTCAGAGCTACATAGGCCGACTCAATTTTCAATCCGGCCATCCTCTCGGCTTCTTCAACTGCACTGGCAATTGATTCAACAGTCTTCTCAAGGTCTATAATAACCCCTTTACGCACACCATCGGAAGGGCTCAGACCTAAACCGATAATGTTAACTGTGCCGTCGGGACGGGGTTCACCGAGCCCAACTCTTATCTCAGCTGTGCCAACATCTATACCGACAATATAGTTTATTTTACTCACCTAGTTACCCCCTTACCCTTCCCTGTATGGTGCAAGTACTGAAAAAATAATTCTACACTTTTCCACTATTTCCTTTTTTTAATTTATTATGGCTCCACCTCCTCCTCCGAAATTATGGAACTGCTGGAAACAACAAGGCGGTTTCCGGAGCGTACATCCAGGCGGGTTTGCCCGTTTAATTCAATGTACGGAATAGCTTCCCGGACCAGATAAAGCTTTTGTTCCAGATTACTGCCATCTCCTAACCAGAGTTCCAAGCTGTCATCGATATAAACAACAAGATTATAATTATCAGTCACATCGAGCTGCCTGACCGGTAGTAAATCCGAACTGGAATATATGGAAAAAAATCTCTTTAACAGCCTGCTTCGTTCCGGACAACCGAGCGGCGCTCCTGGAATTACTGATAAACCGTCAATCCCTGAGATTACAGGATAATCATCCTGGGGTGCTTCTGCATATTCATAGCAAACGGCGTCACGATCGATTATCCAGTAACCATCAGCTGTCATCACATAACCGGCCGGGATCCTTTCAACGACTTTGAGCGTTACCAGATCGGGCAGCTGCCGGATCAATTCAATATTTTTAATACCGGGATAGCGTTCGGTAATCAGATCCTCTATTTTCTTTTCCTGTAAAAGAAAGATGCTCATTCCTTTTTTAATCTTTCCGGCAGTAATTATCTCTGCCGCACTTTGCTTTTCAGCTCCTTCAACATTGATTTCCACCACCCGGAAAAATGTTTCGGCATACCCGAGCAAAAAAACAATGGTAGCGAGAATGGCCAACCGGAAGAAGAACCTAAAAAGCTTTTTCCAGCCCGCTCTGGGTTTTTTTTCGTTTACCAGCTTGAGGTGATCCTTTTTCCGCTTCATCCCTTAGCGCTCCTCGCCAACAATCTTCACTTCGGGTTTCAAATCTATAGCAAATTTATCTTTAACCAGCTTCTGGACAGCAACTATTAAAGCCAGGATATCCGAAGCAGTTGCATCACCAATATTTACAATAAAATTAGCATGCTGTTCGGATACTTCCGCACCACCGATTCGCATCCCCTTACCTCCCGCACTTTCAACAATCCGTCCTGCCGGTTGATCCGGGAGATTTCTAAATACAGAACCGGCGCTGGGCAGGTTGGGATGACGGCGATGTCTTTCTGCAAGAAAATAACGCATCATTTTTTCCGATTCAGTTTTTTCACCCTTTTTAAGATTCAGATTGATTTCATAAATTATCCCTTTTCCGACAAGGTTGCTGGTCCGGTAACCAAATTGCAGTTCATCGTCAGTCAAGGTAGATATTTCACCAGCCAGATTGATCAGATTAACCGACTGAACCCTTTCTCCAATATATCCCCCAAAGGCCCCGGCATTCATGATAACCGCTCCACCAAGGGACCCGGGAATACCTACCGCGAATTCAAGTCCTCCAAACCCATAACTTGCCGATGTGCGGGCGAGAAGCGTCATCGAGGTTCCCGCTCCTGCCACCAGGCCACCCGAAGTAGGTTTAATATATGAAAATGCCTCCCCGATATTTACAACAACACCCCTGATACCCCCATCACGAACAAGCAGGTTTGTTCCATTACCCATAATGAAGAGAGGCACATTATTACTTGCTGTAAATTTTATGATTTCAACCAGTTCATCAACACTGTCCGGTGATAGATAATAGTCTGCCGGTCCTCCAACCTGCCAGGAGGTATGCAGGGCCATGGGTTCGTTGACCAAAACTTTTGTTTTTATCCTGCGGCTCAGTTCCTGTTCAATATTCATGATGCTACCTCCTGAAGGCAGCCATATAACCTTTCAGCGGCGTCCGGTATACCTAGGATTTTACTTTGTCTACTCATCTCTTCAAGTAAATCGGGCTGATCAAAGAGACGATTTATTTCGAACTGCAGACGATTACTGTCAAAGTCCTTCTCTTCTATTAAAACGGCAGCCCCAACATCAGATAGGAGCCGGGCGTTAAAATACTGGTGATTGTTAACTACGTTCGGAGACGGAATCAATATTGCCGGTAACCCCAAAGCTGTAATTTCAGCCAGGGTCGTCGCTCCACTGCGGGTAATAGCCAAATCCGCTGCGGCAAGCGCTTCGGGCATCTGTTCCAGGTAAGGGAATAGCCTTACATTCTGCGGCAGCACTCCGATTTTTTCAGAAATGTCCCTGTAATAGATTTCTCCCGATACATAGATCAGGTTGAGACTTTCAGGATGCATACCGTCATTAAGATAATCAGAAACTACCTGGTTTAATTTCATAGCCCCGCGGCTGCCGCCGTAAATTAAAAGAGTTTTCCGGTCCGGGTTGAGATTAAAGAAACGGATCCCTTCTTCCCTGGTCAGTGAGAGGACCTCACTGGCCCTTGGGTTACCGGTATAGGCAGTACGACTGAAACGAGGCATCTTTTTCTCAGTTTCCTTAAAGGAGAGACAAACTTTTTTAACAAAGGGCGCCAGCCACCGGTTGGTCAACCCGGGCAGGGCATTTTGTTCATGCAGCACAACGGGATAACGTTTTAACAAGGCTGAAAGCACAACCGGTGCAGCAACATATCCACCTGTACCAAGAACCACATTGGGACGGAAGCTTTTGATTACCTTGCCTGATTGCCTAATTCCTCCGAATAAATCTTTAACTACAGAAAAGAAACCTTTGAAATTACGCTGCAGCCCACGAGCAGGGATGATCTGAATATCAAAACCTGCAGAAGGAACAATTTTACTTTCCAGGCCATTTGCGCTACCGATAAAGAGTACAGAATTGCCCTGATCAACTGCCATTGCATATCTGGCCAATGCCAGTGCCGGGTAGATATGGCCTCCCGTTCCTCCTCCACCAATTAATACTTTCATCGCGCTTGCTCCTTCAGGCTTTTTTGATTTTCCTGCTTATAACGAGATATATTCAAAAGTATACCGATTCCAATCAGTGTAAATAACACAGAACTTCCACCGGCGCTGATCAGCGGGAGATTTATACCGGTTACCGGTAAAGTCCCTGTTACGACTGCGACATTGATGATAACCTGCGCAGCAATAACAAATGTAATTCCAGCTGCCAGCAGACTGCCAAAGAGGTCCGGGGCTTTCAGGGCAATCTGAAAACCGCGCCAGAACAGGATTAAAAACAGGAGCAGGATAGCTACCCCACCGACAAATCCCAGCTCTTCGCCGATTACAGCAAAGATAAAGTCATTTTGTGGTTCGGGCAGATAAAATAGTTTTTGCCTGCTTCTTCCCAACCCGGTACCAAATAGATGTCCGGGACCCAGGGCATACAGTGATTGAATAACCTGGTAACCTGAACCGGTTGGCTCTGACCAGGGATCAAGAAAGGAGAAAACTCTCTGCATGCGATACTCTTCTTTTAAAGTAAAATAGGCGACTGGCGGCAAGCACAACAGGGTCAGTCCGGCCAACTGAGACATAGGCATTCCGGCAAAGACGATAACCAGGGCACTACCGGCAAAAACCACCAGGGCAGTACCCAGGTCAGGCTGCATCTGGATTATGAAAAAAGCCAGCCCTACCAGGATTAGAGGTATAGCGGTTGCCGTCCAGAAATGCCTTAGATTTATCCTGCGGCTGCTCATATAAGCTGCAGTGAATATGACAAAGGCAAGCTTGCTGAATTCCGCCGGCTGAAGTATTACAGGTCCAAACATCAGCCAGCGCCGGGCTTCAGTTCCCAACTCAGTGCCGAACCCGGTAAAAACAAGAGCAAGTAAAACGAAATTTATAAGTAATATAAGCAGTGAAAGGCGCTTATAAATTTTGTAATTTACCTTGGTCAGTATGAACATAACCAGCAGCCCTATCGAAATCCATAACGCCTGGCGTTTAAGGAAATGATAAGGGTCTCCCATATTTTCTTCAGCAACAACGAAGCTGGCGCTGAAGACCATGACCAGGCCGATTCCAAGGAGAAGGATTGTAACAAATAACAGAGTTCGATCAAGTTGATTTTTATCTTTTTTTTCAGCCATTTGTTATTTTCTCCTTTCCCTTAAATTCTGCTGGCAGGTAACTGACCAACTCTTTAAAGAGTTCGCCCCGTTCTTCATAATTATTAAACATATCCCAGCTGGCACAGGCTGGTGATAAGAGAATCAAATCCCCCGGCTGTGCCTCCTTAAAAGCAGCTGAAACAGCTTCTTTTAAATCGGCAACCAACAGGTATTCACTGAAATCAGTTTTATCCACAGCCTCTGCCAGCTTGTCCTTCGTTTCACCCAGGAGAATCAGCTTTCGGACTTCTGATTTTATTATTTTGGCCAGTTCTGCAAAGTCGCTGCCCTTGTCTTTTCCCCCGGCAATAAGAACTTTATTGCGACCGGGAAAGGATTCAAGGGCTTTAATTGTCGCTCCCGGATTGGTTCCTTTTGAATCGTTGATAAAATCTATTCCATTAACTGTCCGGACATACTCAAGACGATGCTCAATACCACGAAAACTGCCCAGTGTTCTGCCTATTGCCTCCGGATCTGCTCCCGCAGCCCAGGCTGCCGTTGAAGCAGCCAGCGCATTTTCCAGATTATGATCACCGGGCAGGGCAACCTCATACCGCGGACAAATTTTCCTTGGTTCACTTCCAGGATTGTACAGAGTGATCCAACCATCCTCAAGACCGACACCAACGTGCACCGGTGAACGATCAAACCAGAGAACCCTGCCCCTGGATTTCTCCTGCAAGGAAGCTACTGCCCGGTCTCCGGCATTCAAAACTGCATAATCACCTGCAGACTGATTTTCCAGAATGCGTACTTTTGCCTTAAAATATTTCTCAATTGACCCGTGATAATCAAGGTGATCCTCGGCAAAATTGAGAAACACGGCGACAAAGGGCCTGAATAACTTAATATCTTCCAGTTGAAAGCTGCTCAACTCGGCAACGATAATCCCCTGGGGGCTGAATTTACCGGCAAGCCCGGAAAGCGGATTGCCGATATTCCCTGCCGAGATTACCGGTTCGAACCGGGACTCTTCAAGCATAGCTGTGATCAGGGCTGTTGTTGTTGTCTTTCCGTTAGTGCCGGTAACGCCGATTATTGGTGCCTTTATAAATGCATAGGCCAGCTCAATTTCTGAAATGACCGGTATGCCCACTTCAGATGCCTTTTTAAAAATATCTATGTGGGGCGGTACACCGGGACTTTTTACAATAAAAGATAAGTTTTCGGTAACCAGCTCCGGCGAATTACTGCCAGCTGCTATATCCACATTTTGATAACGTTTTAGCTGTGAAAGTTCTGATTTCAAATCAGCAGGCTTCTTGCTGTCGCTGACCGTGATCCTGGCAGCATCATACTGCGAAATCAGCTCCACAGCAGCCAAACCACTGCGAGCCATCCCGACTACCAGTATCTCTTTGTTTTTGATCAGGTCAATCACAACGTTTTACCTCATCCTTATAGAATCCTACCAGAGGCGATTACCCCGGCAAAAGCAAATGCAATTCCGGCACTCCAAAATACCCTGACAACTTTTTGTTCTGACCAACCCTTTAATTCAAAATGGTGATGCAGGGGGGCCATTAATAATACTCGTTTGCCGGTTAAATGAAAGAAAATAACCTGCAAAATTACCGAAAGAGTTTCCAGGACAAAAACACCGCCGATTACAATCAACAAAAGTTCAGTTTTGGTTAAGACAGCAACTGCGGCAAAAGCTCCACCCAGGGCAAGCGAACCGGCATCACCCATAAAAATCCGGGCAGGGTGATGGTTATAGAAAAGAAATCCCAGGCACGAGCCGGCAAGAGTAGCACAAAACAGTGCCAACTCAATTGACCCGTAGCGATAGGCAATATAGGAAAAAGCCGTAAAGGCAATTACCGAAAGCCCACCGGCCAGGCCGTCAATTCCATCTGTCAGGTTAACTGCATTGGTTGCAGAGAAAACTATAACGAGAATAAATAACGGATAAAGCATGCCCAATTTAATGGTTGCCCCGGTAAAGGGTATTGTCAGTTCCGGGTTATATACGCCGGCTGCGAAAACCAGTATGATCAGAATCAGGGCAACGATAAGTTCTCCTGCAAGCTTCGAACGTGCCCTCAAACCTAACGAACGGTTTTTTACCACCTTAAGATAATCATCCATGAAGCCAATCGATCCACAACCGGCAAAAACAGCAACAGCAGCGATTAAAGTTATGGAAAAACCGGCTAAAATAAGTGAAACAATGGCGGCTGTCAGCATGATAATAACACCGCCCATCGTCGGTGTGCCTTTCTTTGCAAGATGCCTCGACGGGCCATCTTCCCTGATTTGCTGCCCATACTGTAATGTTTGCATCTTTTTTATAAAGACCGGAAAAAGGATGAGGGTCGCTAATAAAGATAAAATGAATGCCGCAACTAGTCTGGCTGTGATCATTGACTCCCCGCTCCTTCCTGTCCCAGTAGCCCCTGGACAATAATCTCCATCTGCATCCCTCTTGAGCCCTTGACCAGGATAACCCATCCACTATCCGGGTTAAGTCGCTTCAGGACCCTGAGCGCTCCTTGATGATCTGAACAGGGATAAACATCAATACCGAGCTTACCTGCTTCTTCTGCAATGAAACCGGCCAATTCACCAACAGTTACCAGGGACCCGATCGATTTCTCTGCCATATAACGGCCAATCGAACGGTGGGCTTCTTCCGCATATTGCCCCAGTTCAAGCATATCGCCTAGCACGGCAATTGTTTTTTCTTCACCAAGATCGGATAAAACATTCAATGCTGCCCTGACCGAATCGGGATTGGCATTATAAGTATCATCTATAACACTGGGCATGCCTTCATTATGAAAAACCTGAAGCCGTCCTGCCGTAGTTTGGCTTGATTGCAAACCTTCAGCCATTTCTGCCAGGTTAAGCTCCAGGATATAACCGACGGTGAGAGCCGCCAGGGCATTGCTGGCCGACTCCCGTCCAGGAAGAGGAGTCTGAAACCACTCTTCCAATCTATTTGGAAAACGCACCCGGAAAAAGTTATTTTCTCCCCGTTGAGACAACTTTAAGCCTTTTATATCGCCCTGGTTAAAGCCATAGTAAAATACTTTTCCCGGGAAGCGTCTCCCAATCTTTAGGAGGCGGGGATCATCGCCGTTCAAGACAGCTACCCCGCCTGAGCCGAGGTAATCTAACAGTTCTCCTTTCGCCCGTTCAATAGCATCAACCGAACCCAGAAGCTCGATATGTGCTTCACCGATGTTGGTGATCACTCCGATTGACGGCTGAGCTATTTCACACAGGGTTGATATCTCGCCAGGCGCGCTCATTCCCATTTCCAGGACCGCCACCTGGTGACTTTCTTCCAACTGCAATATGGTCAACGGCAACCCGATTTCATTGTTGAGGTTACCCGTTGTTTTCAATACTTTATATTTCGCCGACAGCACTCCGGCAATCAGGTCCTTGGTAGTCGTTTTACCACTGCTGCCGGTAACACCAATAACCGGTAGATTAAAGCGCTTTCTGTATTCAGCTGCAAGTTTCTGCAGGGCATCAAGAGAACTTTCTACCCCGATTAACAGAAAATCTCCGGTAATTGTTGGATCCTTTGATTGAGAAAGTTCATGAAAAGCACCAACTGCGTCTTTTTCGGATGCATCTGCAATATATTTGTGACCATCCGTTTTTTCACCTCTGAAAGGAACGAAAAAATCTCCTGCCCTGACATCTCTTGAATCGATGGCAAAGCCTGAAATCTGCTGTTCAGGGTTGCCCTGAAGCAGTTTTCCGCCTACAACTTCGATTATTTCGTTTCCCGTCATCCGCATAACCTTTTACTCCTTACTAATGCTATCTGTCTGAATCATTGCTGCTGTTATCCAGAACCGGCGATAAAGGTGTTAATTCCGACGGTGTAACCTGCAGATAATTTAACACGTCTTCCATAATCTTTTTAAAGAGTGGTGCGCTTGTATACACCCCAAGCCTGGGACCGATGGTTACCCCATCTACAGCTACATAGAGTAGTATTCTGGGATCGTCTACCGGTGCAAAACCTACCAGGGAGTAAATATACTGATCAGTCATATACATGTTGTTCGTTCCCAGTTTTTCTGCCGTGCCTGTTTTCCCGGCTATCCTGTACCCTTCTATTGCTGCCGCCTTGCCTGTACCGTCAATGATTACACTCTCCATCATATCGACCAAAAGGTCTGAAGTCTCTTCTGATATTACCTGCCGGATCATCTCCGGCTCGCGGTGTAAAATAATATCTCCCTCGGCATTTTTAATCGATTCCACAAGGTATGGCTTGTATAGATAGCCTCCATTAATCATGGCTGCAGTCGCCATTACCTGCTGAATGGGTGTTACTGAAATCCCCTGCCCGAACGATGATGTTGCCAGTTCGAGCGGACCAAAATTATCAGGATCAAAAACAAGGCCGCTGCTCTCTCCCGGATAATCGATACCGGTTAACTTCCCATATCCAAAGGCGCTGATATATTCATAAAATTTTTCTTTCCCCAAACGCCTGCCCAGCTCGATAAATGCGGGGTTACATGAAACTCCCACCGATTGGTAAAAGGTAAGATCACCATGACCTCCCCTGTCCGCTGTCCAGCAATTGATTTGCTGACCACTGATGGTTACATGACCCGAGCAGAAGAAATGTTCATCTGGATTGAAAAGACCTTCTTCCACGACTGCTGCCAGGGTAACCATTTTAAAAGTTGAACCGGGCTCAAATGATGACGTAATCGGAGAAAGAGCCCACAATTTAGAATCATATGAATCGTATTCTTCAGGTTCAAAATCGGGGCTGGATGCGGCGGCCAAAACCGCTCCGGTATAAGGATCAACTGCAATAGCCATGGCCTGCACCGGTGCTGTCTCCTGCATAACCCTGTCAAGTTCTCTCTCGACAATATGCTGGATCGTTTCATCAATTGTCAGGTAAAGATCTAAACCCTGCTGAGGCATCACAAAACGGTCAAATTCATGTGGCATCTGTCTGCCTCTTGCATCGGCCGGATAAAGCATTCTGCCATTTTTCCCGCTGAGGTAATCTTCATAATATACCTCCAGGCCGGCCCAGCCCTGGTCCATACCGACAAACCCAAGCAGCTGTGATGCCAGTGTGTCGTTGGGGTAATACCTTTTATCTTCATTAAAGAAGACGATCCCCGGTATGTTCATCTCCCTGATGATTTCTGAAACTTCCGGATCAACTTTTCTCTTGATGTAGACCGCACTGAGATCCACGGATATCAGTTCCAGGATGTTTTCCGGAGTCATACCCAATATCGGGGATAAGGCGTCGGCAACATTTTCAGGATCGCCAAGCTGCGAAGGTATAGCTGCCACAGTCTGTGCTGAAGTATTGCCAACCAGCAGTCTTTCCTGATGGTCATAAATTGAACCGCGGGCGGTTTGCACCGGAATACTGTGATTCCACTGTTTCCAGGCCTGTTCATAAAGTTCATCAGCACGAACTATCTGAATCCAGGCCAACCGACCGATCAGCAAAAATGTGATCAATACGGTCAGGGCAAATACAGTGATTAGTCTCCTCCTCACAGTAGTCCGGCTTACTGCAAAATCACCCATTTACTTCACTCTCCCAGTCTAATTCCTTCTCCCTGACTGGCAGCTACCACTCTCAGCTGATCTATTTCGGGTTCAACCATTCCCAGCTCTTCTTTAGCTATCTGTTCTATGCGGGCGATTGAACTCAGCTGTGCTACTTCGTATTCAAGCAATTTTGTTGCCTGCTGAATCGCTGATAATTCTGTTCGTGCGGTGCTGAGCCTGTAATTGAGGATAACCAGCGACGAATATTGTGCAACCACTACCAGGCTAAGCAGAAAACAGGTTAATAAAATCAAAGTTAGTTTAACTTTCTTTATTCTTCGGCCACTTTGCGACCTGATGACCGGATCCCTGGTCTGTTTAGCCGGGGAAACGGTTCTGATTCCTGTTGACAACTGTCTTGCGTGCTGCATTTTACTCACTCTCTTTCTCCCCTGCTATTTTCTTTTTCTCTGCTACTCTCAGGCGGGCACTGCGTGCCCGGGGATTACTGTTTATTTCAGATTCTGTCGGTTTCACAGCTTTGGTTGTCAAAATATTTAAACTTGCTTCTCCCTTACAAATACACGGCCTGTATGGCGGACAGGTGCAGTTTTTCGATTCTTCCCTGAAGAAGTTTTTAACTATACGATCTTCCAGGGAATGATAGGCGATAACACAAAGCCTTCCCGAAGGAGCCAGACAGCTGACTGCCTGTGGCAGAAAAGCTTTGATATTGTCCAGTTCACGGTTAACAGCCAGGCGAAGCGCCTGAAATACTTTACGGGAAGGATGTCCTCCCTGCCGCCGGTAGCGGGCCGGAACCGCTTCTTTAACAATTTCTGCGAGTTGCCGGCTATCGGTAATCGGCTTACCGTGATTTCTACTGCGCACTATTGCCGCAGCAATTCTTCTGGACCAGCGCTCCTCGCCATACTGAAAAAAGATTTCGGCCAGTTCATCGGCGCTGTATTCATTAACAATCTCTTTAGCTGTCAAAGAACGTCGGCGGTCCATTCTCATATCCAGTTCACCTTCCCGGTGAAAGGAGAAACCGCGCTCTGCATCCATTAATTGAAGGGTTGAGGCTCCCAAATCGATCAAAATTCCATCTACCAGAGGGTAACCTTTCTCCTTCAGAACCTGCTCTAATTTTGTATAATCGGCGTGGACCAGAATAACCTGTTCCATATAATCTGCGAGTCTTTTCTTTGCCCTTTCAAGCGCTGCTTCATCCCAGTCGATACCGATTAAACGACCTGATGGCGACAAACGGCGGCATATAGCTTCCGCATGGCCTCCATCCCCAAGGGTGGCATCTACATAAATACCGTCGCCCCTGCAGGCAAGATAGTCCAAAACTTCCCTCTCCATAACCGGCAGGTGTAATTCGACCATAACAAGACACCACTTTTAAAGATCAAAATCAACCAGCTTTTCAGCCAGTTCTTCAAAGTTGTCATCAGCGTTGCCGAAATAATCTTTCCAGGATTTTTCGTTCCATATTTCAACCCTGTTGGAAACACCGATGATCATGACATCCTTCTCTATACCTGCATAGTCGCGTAAATTTTGTGGGATCAGCACCCGGCCCTGTTTGTCTGCTTCCACTTCCATAGCACCGGAAAAGAAAAGACGCATAAAAGCTCGGGAATCACTTTTGGTAAAGGGCAACTGCTTAAGTTTTTGTTCGAGGCGGGACCATTCAGACGGGGGATAGACAAAAAGACAGTGATCGAGTCCCCGGGTCACCACAAAACGGTCACCCAGTCCATCACGAAGACGCGAAGGAATTATTACCCTTCCCTTGACATCAAGCGTATGCTGAAATTCGCCTGTGAACATGTGTTCGCCCCCGTATGGGTAGATTACAACCACTTTTCACCACTTTACACCACTTTTCTCTAAATTTCAACCCCTTTTTATAATTTCCTGCCATATTTTTTAAAAAAATATAAAAAAATGAGGAAATTTTTAATATTTTCCTCAAAACTATCCTATAATTTTCCATTTTTATTGTCAAGGGGACGGGGTTATTGACAACTTTATGCCTTTAACACCACACCTCTATTAATACCTGTCAGCTTCTCAATCTGTCTTATAGACAATCCCGCTTCCTTTAATTCTTCTAATATTTCATCGCGCAGCCTTTTATCAGCTTTCCTTATATCTGTAACTTGCGATTTTAAACAGGTTTTTTCAACAATCGATTTAGCTTCCTTTTCAGTAATTCTTTTATTCTTTTCTATATCCAGACAGTGATCGTCATTATGAAGTTTATTGAACTTAGCAAACTCTGTTAAAGCGATATCGCGGTTTCTGCTAAATATATTTAATACAAATTCTGTATCGATGATACTATCTCTTTCAAAGTAAGAATTATAACTGCTCCACTTATAACGTTCTATATCTTTAACAATACCAGCTTTTAAAGGATTTTGATGTATATACCTGACTACTGTAAGAAAATATGTATCGTCTTCTACCGGCTCACTCTTGAACCGATCTTGGAAGAGATACCCTGTCCGGTCATATTTAAGGTTATACCAATAAACAAATTTTCCACAAACCCTACGCATTATCTGGCTTAACGGTTCTGAGCCCACTTTTAAGAGTAAATGGATATGATTATCCATTAAGCAATAAGCAAATATTTGGTAATCTGATTTATCTTTATAGAATTTAATTGTTTGCATAAACCTGTAGCGATCTTCATCTTCGATAAATATTTTCTGCCTGTTAATTCCTCGCATGATAATATGGTAGATATCACTTTTACTCATTTGTCGAGCTTTTCTTGGCACTTTAACCACCCTTGCATAAAATTTTTATAAAAAAGTTGTCAACAACCCCGTCCCCCTGACATATTTAGCGGAGGTGTTCGAGGAAAGCGGAGGCGATTATAAAGTAAATAAGCAGTCCGGTAACATCTTTGATGGTAGTTACAAATGGTCCGGCGGTAATAGCCGGATCAATTTTAACCATGTTGCAGAGAAGTGGGATGAGGGTTCCGATCAGGGCAGCCACGCTGATGGTGGCTGTCATTGAAATACCTACCACCAGGCCGAGATAGGGATTGCCCTGCCAGATATAAGCAGCTATCGAAATAAGTATACCGCAGATCAGGCCCATAACAACCCCGATCCGGATTTCCCGGAAGAAATAAGCCCAGACTTCATCTGCTTCAATATCTCCGGTGGCCACGCCACGAACAAAAATTGTTGATGACTGGGTTCCTACATTCCCCCCCATATCCATGATCACCGGAATGAAAACTGCCAGCATGACTATGGCATGAAGAGTATCTTCATAAACGCCGATAATACTGCCCGATATAATTCCACCGATCATACTGATTAAAAGCCAGGGCAGGCGTAAGCGGACAATCTTTCCAACCGAAGCCTCGGTGAGTTCCATACCCTCGACCTCACCGGCACCAGCCATTAAATAGATATCTTCTGTTGCTTCTTCTTCCAAAACATCGATAACATCATCAACGGTGATAATACCGAGCAGGTAATGCTGGTCGTCCACGACCGGTATGGCCAGAAGGTCGTACTTGGAAACGATTCTGGCTACTTCTTCCTGGTCAAGGCCGGCATTAACGTTAATTACATTCTGCTTCATAATATCTTTCAGGATCGTGCCATCAGAAGAAGCAATAAGGTCACGGAGAGATATAACCCCGATCAAACGCCCTTCCTGATCCACAATATATACATAATAGATAGTTTCTGCTTCAGGAGCTATTTCTCTTAACCGGACTATTGCCTCTTCAACGGGAATATCAGCAGGAAGAGAAATGAATTCTGTGGTCATGATCCCCCCCGCTGTGTCTTCGGGGTATTTCAGCAGATCGCCAAAATCAATTAACTCTTCTTCACTGATTGTCTCCAGAACATCTTTTGCTTCTTCCGGAGAAAGTTCTCCGATCAGGTCAGCAGCATCATCGGAGGCAAGATTCAGCATGATTTCCCTGGTTCTTTCATGATCGAGGAGTGGAATGATCTCAGCCTGTTCAAAGTCTTCCATCTCCTGGAAAATAAGTGCCGCATCTTCGACAGAGAGCTTCTGGATCAGTTCTGCTTTCTCACTGGTTTCCAGTTCATCAATCAGATCAAGAAGATCCCCCGGATGGGCACCTCTCTTTAATTCGCGGTTGATCTGCTGCAGGATATGCTCAACAGGAATCATTTTCACCTCCCCTGATCAAATAGCTGTATATAAAAGACAACACCTATTATAACACGGGGATTTTAGTGGTTTAAAGAATAAAGCATACTATAACTTTTTATTAAAAGTTTAAAATAAATTAACGCAGGTATTCGAGGAATAATGAAGCAATGACAAAGTAGATAAGCAGGCCTGTAAAATCTTTGATCGTTGTAACAAACGGCCCGGCTGTAATGGCCGGATCGATATGAGCTAAATTCAACAAAAGGGGTACCAAGGTGCCGATCAGGGTTGCCACACTTAATGTGACAAACATTGATATGCCAACCACAACCCCGAGATAAGGATTCCCCTGCCAGAGCAGGGCGGTAATCGTAATCAAAAGACCGCAGATTACTCCCATCGACAGGCCGATCCTGATTTCCCGGAAGAAATATGACCAAACCTCTGTCCGGTCAATTTCACCGGTGGCCAGACCGCGAACAAATATTGTGGAGGATTGAGTTCCCACATTACCGCCCATTCCCATGATCACGGGGATAAAAACAGCCAGCATCACGATCGCTTCCAGAGTATTTCTGTATGCTCCAATGACACTACCTGACACAATACCGCCGGCCATGGCTATCAGCAGCCAGGGCAGTCGAAGGCGGACAACTTTCAAAACAGGCGCCTTGGTCAGATCTACCCCTTCGATCTCCCTTGCTCCGGCCAAATGGTAGATATCCTCGGTAGCTTCCTGTTCGAGTACATCTATAACATCGTCTACCGTAATAATCCCGAGCAAACGATCCTGTTCATCCACAACCGGAATAGCCAGCAGATCATACTTGGATACAATTCTGGCTACTTCTTCCTGGTCAACCCCGGCATTAACGCTGATTACATTGCGCCGCATTATTTCCCTGAGTATGGACCCATCTGACGAAGCAATCAGATCGCGAAGGGAAAGAACTCCAATCAGACGTCCTTCGTGATCAACAACATACACATAATAAATAGTTTCAGCCTGGGGAGCGATCTCTCTTAAACGGGCAATGGCATCCTCTACAGGAATATCAGCAGGCAGCGAGATATACTCGGTAGTCATGATCCCGCCGGCACTTTCCTCAGGGTATTTCAGCAGTTCGCCAAAGTCAATCGTTTCTTCGTCGCTGACCAGTTCAAGCACATCGTGGACTTCCTCTGGGGTGAGTTCTCCGATCAGATCGGCAGCATCATCAGAAGAAAGATTACGAAGAATGTTCTTTGTATCTTCATCATCAAGAAGACGCAGGATATCAGCCTGCTCATAATCTTCCATTTCCTGAAATATTAAAACAGCATCCTGATCAGAAAGTTCTCTGATCAGTTCAACTTTTTCTTCCAGACTAAGCTCTTCAATTAAATCGTGGAGGTCGCCGGGGTGGGTTCCAGATTTCAGCTCGCGGCTGATCAAAAGCTTGATATTATCTAGTGGCATTGCGTTCACCCCCGGATTATCAGGATAATTTAGCCAACAATCATGATGAAAACACGCCAAAAAACACCAAAAAACCCCGCCATGCCGTGGGCCGTTGTTTTGAACTGTTCCCCCGAAAGGTGGGTGCCCTCCCGACTGCTTAACAGGTCCTCTTTGCAAAGGCTGCTGCGCTGCAGCCGGAGCCCAGGCTCCCATTGTAAAAGTGTTAGCTCAAAACTTTATCGGGTGTCACGAACACAGCAGGGTACTTTTTAAAATAACTAGGTTTTTCCATAAAAATAATACCACAAAAACAGCCATTTCGCAAGACAGCTATTCCTCTTCATCCTCGGGCTGAAGGGCAATTTTGAGCTCTTCAAGCTGATCCTCGGCAACAGGTGACGGAGCTCCAGTCATCAGACAGCTCGCTGTTGCCGTCTTGGGAAATGGAATAACCTGGCGTATCGAATCGTCTCCGGTGAGCAGCGAAATCATTCGGTCCAGGCCAAGAGCAATCCCTCCGTGTGGTGGGGCGCCATAAGACAGCGCTTCAAGTAAAAAGCCAAATTTCTCAACACTTTCTTTTTCTGAAAGCCCGAGAAGCTTAAATATTTTTGATTGTACAACATTATTGTGAATCCTGGTGCTGCCCCCTCCAATTTCTACTCCGTTTAAAACAAGATCGTAAGCCTGGGCTTTAACCGCCAGAGGATCTCTATCCAGAAGATCAAGATCATCAGCCTGCGGGGCAGTAAAGGGATGATGTGCCGAATCGTAACGTTCTTCATCATCGTTGTAATGGAACAGCGGAAAATCGACGACCCAAAGGAAATGTGGCTCTCCAGGCTTCTCCTTTGGAGAAAGCCTGTTGCGAAGCTGTCCCAAAACCTCACAACATGTTTCCCACTGATCTGCTACAAATAGAAGCAGATCACCCGGCTTTGCTTTCATTGCTTCAGTAATTTGGCTCATCAACTGATCACTAAAGAATTTGCTGATCGGCGAACGCCAGCCTTCTTCACCAACAAATACCCAGGCCAGGCCTTTTGCTCCAAGCTGCCTGGCCAGTAGAGTCAGATCGTCCAAATCTTTACGACTAAATTGTTTTGATTCAGGAACACAAAGTCCTTTCACCGATCCTCCGTCTTCCAGAGCTGACTTAAAAACTTTGAAATCGCTTTCAGCTGCCAGATCATTGATATCGGTTAACTCCATGCCAAAACGCAGGTCCGGCTTATCTGAACCAAACCTGTTCATGGCTTCGGTATAAGGTATCCTCATGAAGGGTCTCGGTACTTCTACACCAAGTATTTCTTTCCAGAGTAAGGAGATCATTCCCTCAATGAGAGCAAAGAGGTTTTCACTGCCGAAAAAAGAAGTTTCAATGTCAATCTGGGTAAATTCAGGCTGGCGATCAGCCCTTAAATCCTCATCACGAAAACAGCGGACAACCTGAAAATACCTTTCCACCCCGCTGACCATCAAAAGCTGTTTGAAAAGCTGCGGTGACTGCGGCAGGGCATAAAAAGCTCCTGGCTGCAGGCGGCTGGGCACGAGAAAATCCCTGGCCCCCTCAGGTGTACTGCGGGTTAACATAGGAGTTTCTATTTCCAGAAAATCAAATTTATCCAGATATTCCCTGACCAGCTTGACAGCCCTGTGTCGAAGCTCCAGTCTTTTAAACATCTCCGGTCTGCGCAGGTCAAGGTAACGATAACGAAGGCGCAGATTTTCATCGACATTTAGGTCATTTTCGATATAAAATGGCGGTGTTTTAGATGCGTTGAGAATATCCATCCTACTAACATGTACCTCAATTTCTCCGGTAGGCAGGGCAGGATTGATATTTTCCTCTGTTCGCATGATTACTTCGCCATCGACGGCCACGACAAATTCTCCACGTAAGCTCTCAACTTTGTTAAATATTTCTGTCCCCATCTGCTGGTCAAAAACCAGCTGGACAACTCCACTGCGATCTCTTAAGTCAATGAAGATAAGGCCACCATGATCTCTTCTGCGACCAACCCATCCGGTTAACTTAACAGCCAGGCCGACATGCTCTTTTGAGAGAAAACCGCAGTAATGAGTTTTTGTTGTGTTAAGACCCGGTGAAGGCAAGGAAACTTCAGCGCTCCCCTGCCGCTTCAATGTGGTGGCAGATTGTTCGCTTTCACCCGATAGGTTGCCAGGCAGAGCATTGCGGTCAATCTCTTTCTGCTCACCGCTATCCATGTCACGAAGAGTAACCCTGCCTTTATTTATCTCATTTTCACCGATTATGATTACTCTGCCAAAGCCCTGCTTCCCGGCCAGCTTCATCTGGGCTTTCAGGCTTCTTTCCAGAAGATCAGTTTCGGCGGCTATCCCCCGGCTGCGAACCTCTCCGGCCAAAAGGAGTGCTTCTCCTTCAAGGTTTTCTCCGGCTGTTGCAATAAAGAGATGTTCGCCGATTGCAGGTTGGTTTTTATCCCAGTTCATAGCCATTAAAATTCTTTCAACACCGAAAGCAACTCCAACCCCAGGGGTAGCAGGGCCACCCAGGTGTTCGACCAGGTAATCATAACGTCCCCCACCGCAAAGTGAAGCCTGGGCACCCATGCCACCGGCTGTTATTTCAAAAGCCGTGCGGGTGTAGTAATCCAGTCCACGAACAAGGCTTGTATTAAGGTTGTAGGGAACCTGGAGTTTATCAAGGAGGGCCCGGAGGGTTTTAAAATGGCTATCACACTCTTCACAAAGATGATCGATCATGCGTGGGGCATCATTGACGCGGGTTTGGCAGCTTTCTTCCTTGCAGTCTAGAACACGCATGGGATTTACTTTATACCTGCGGCGGCAGTCACTACATAATCCCTCTTCCAGTTTTTCCAGGTAAGGTACCAGAACTTCACGGTAACCGGGCCGGCATACGGGACATCCGACGCTGTTCAGTTCTATCGACAGATGTTCAATCTGCAGGGATTTAAATAAATTGTAGCAGAATGTAATAATCTCGGTATCGGCAGCAGCATGGGCAGCTCCAAATATTTCCAGACCAAACTGGTGAAACTGCCGGTACCTGCCCGCCTGGGGACGGTCATAACGGAACATGGGTCCGTAATAATATAGTTTTACCGGCTGAGGAACCTCTTTCAGATTATGCTCAAGGTAAGCTCTGGCTACAGCAGCCGTAAGTTCCGGACGAAGGGTTAACTCCCTTCCGCTGCGATCTTTGAATGAATACATTTCCTTTGATACTATATCGCTCTCTTCACCCACACTGCGGGCAAACAGTTCCGTCTGTTCGAATATGGGTGTTCTTATCTCACCGAAACCATATAGATCACAAAATTCCCTGAATCTGGTCTCGAGATACTGCCAATTTTTTGCCTCTTCGGGTAGTATGTCGCGAGTGCCGCGTGGTGCTTTATACTTCATTTCCTAACTCCTCTCCGGTGCGAACCGATCAGTATCTTATGGGCCATCTTACTTCATAGCTCTGGTAATTATCAAATTTTATCAGAATAACTTTTTACTGTCGAGTAATATGGTAACCGGCCCGTCATTTTCGACCAGGATCTTCATTTCCGCCTGGAATTGGCCGGTTTCAACAGGTATACCGAAGTCAACCAGCCTTTTCCAGAAATAATCATATAGTTCTTCTGCCATCTGCGGCGGCGCGGCATCGGAAAAACCGGGGCGCCTGCCTTTGCGGCAATCACCGTAGAGAGTGAACTGAGATATTGCTAAAATCCCTCCGGCGATATCCTGCACTGAAAGGTTCATCAGCCCTTTTTCATCCTCGAAAATACGCAGCCCGGCAATTTTATTTGCCAGGTAATCAGCATCCGCTGCCGAGTCATCATTTCCAACACCGAGGAAAACAACAAGGCCGGCTCCGATTGTGCCGACTATCATACCTTTAACCGTTACACTGGCCCCAACGGCCCGCTGAACAACTGCTCGCATTGTAAACCTCCGAAAAATTAGTGACCTGAACCGTAAACATATCGGCGGACTGTATATATATCTTTCAGTTTCTTTATTTTACTCATGATCTGATCCAGGTGAACCTGATCTCTGACTACCATGGTCAGGTGTATCGTCGCCGTCTGTGATTTATCGGCACGGGCTGTCACGGCCGTAATATCCACCTTGCTTTCATTCACTGCCGTCATCACATCAGCCAGAAGATTTTTCCGGTCATTCGCGGTAATTTCTATTTCCACCGGATAAGAAGCACTTCTCTCTCCTTCCCAGGATGCCTCAAGGAAACGGTCGCCTTCATGGCTATGCTGGGCAAGGTTCGGACAATCACGGCGATGAACAGATACACCGCGGCCGCGGGTAATGAAACCAACTATATCATCACCGGGAACCGGGTTGCAGCAGCGGGCAACCCTGACCAGAAGATTATCAACACCCTGGATGGTTACTCCTGGAGATGATTGTTTCAAATGCTTTACAGGCTTCAATTCGGGAAGCGGCAGATCTTTGCCTTTTTCAACATTTCGCTTATTGTACTCTTCACGCAGGCGGCTGATTACCTGGTTCAGGGAAACTCCTCCGTAACCGATCGCCGCATAGAGGTCCTCGGCCGAAAGGATATTGAACATTTTACCAACATCCTCAAGAAGATCACTCTTTAACAACAGGCGCTGTTCAACGTTTACCCGCCGGATCTCCCTTTCGAGCATTTCCCGGCCTTTTTCAACATTTTCTTCGCGCCGCTCCTTTTTGAACCAGTTGCGGATTTTATTTTTTGCATGTGATGTTTTGACCAGGTTGAGCCAATCCCGGCTCGGTGATCCATGCTTGGAAGTAACGACTTCAACCATGTCACCGGTTTTTAACTGGTAGTCAAGTGGGACAAGCCGTCCGTTTACCCTGGCACCTGTACAGCGGTTACCGATATCGGTGTGAATTTTATAAGCAAAATCGAGCGTAACCGAACCGGTGGGCAGGTCAATTACATCACCTTTGGGTGTGAATACAAATACCTCTTCCGAATAGAGATCACCTTTTAGATCTTTGATGAAGTCACGGGCATCCCGGTAGTCGTGCTGCCATTCCAAGAGCTGGCGTAGCCAGGTTAGCTTTTCATCCAGCTCGCCGGAATCCTTTATTTTCTCCTTATAGCGCCAGTGGGCGGCAATCCCGTATTCAGCTGTCCGGTGCATATCCCAGGTTCGGATCTGAATTTCAGCCAGTTCATTCTGAGCGGCAAATACAGTTGTATGAAGAGACTGGTACATATTCGGTTTCGGCATGGCGATAAAATCTTTAAAACGACCGGGAATCGGTTTCCAGATTGTATGGACTATCCCCAGGGTATGATAGCAGTCCTTAACCGAATCGACAATAATCCGGACAGCCGTGAGGTCATAGATCTCATTTAAATCCTTACCCTGTGTTTTCATTTTATTGTATATGCTGTAGAGGTGTTTTGGACGGCCCTGAATCTCTGCTTTGATCGAGGCATCTTCGAGATGATCCTGCAGGATTACGATAATTCTGTTAATAAAATTCTCGCGTTCCTTTCGTTTCTTGGCTAGTCGGTCAACCAGGTTAAAATACTCGGTCGGCTGCAGGTAACGAAAAGCAAGATCTTCTAATTCCCACTTGATCATGTATATTCCCAGGCGGTGGGCCAGCGGGGCATAAATCTCAAGGGTTTCCCGGGCTATTTCCTTTTGCTTGTGAGTATTAAGATAGCGAAGTGTTCTAAGATTATGCGTTCTATCGGCCAGTTTGATCAGGACCACCCGGATATCACGGGCCATGGCGATGAACATTTTACGGAGGGTCTCTGCTTGCTGTTCTTCTTTAGAGGTAAATTCCAGTCTGCTTAACTTGGTTACTCCATCCACCAATGAGGCAACTTCTTCGCCAAACTCCTGTAGAATATCATCCAGTGTTATTTCCGTATCTTCGACCACATCGTGAAGCAGTCCGGCAATGATCGTTACCAGGTCCAGTTCCAATTCAGCCAGAATCATTACTACCCCCAGAGGATGGCTGATGTAGGACTCGCCTGATTCGCGCAGCTGCCCGGAGTGAGCCTGCACCGAATAGTGATAAGCCTTTTCAACCAGAGACCAGTCTTCCATCCTGGGATAATATTTCTGGAATAGTTTTTTTAGATCTCCTAATTTTTTTTCCTTTACTACCATTAACGATCAATCCCCGGAATAATAATACAACCCGAACTGACACCAGTCAGAGTTTACAGCTGTTCTTGGCTGCAATTATTAACTATCATACTAAAAAGATACTGTAAATTCTACTGTTAGATACTTATTTCTTGTAAGGTAAACTCAAAACTGAGGCTGCTTCTTTCAGAGATCCGTTGAGCAGGACATCCTGGAATCTGCGGCATTCCTTTCGAAGCTCTTCTGTGGACAGGTAGGTTGGAGAGTCTTTGAGTTTTTCAGACAGTCCGGTCAATAGGCCAGCCGGGTCGGGGTTAACAAAGCCATCTTTTAATACACCAATTTCTATAAATATCTTCTCCACCCGTTCCCAAAAAGTGACTGACGGTTTCATACCGATCTTCATGTTTTGCAGTTCATTAACCGAAATACTACCTGCATTTTCTGAGGTTTCCACCATTGCATCCACTATTTTCTTCAATATCTTATCCGATGGCAATGATAGATCGGTAAGTATCTTATTCTGTTTAAGATCCTCTTCGTTGAAAAGAAGGTAGACTTTCAGGTACCCGGAGATCCGCTCCTCCTGCAGAAGCGTTGCTTTTAAACCGTCATGTACTGGTAAATCATATATGATCAAAGTATCAATCTTTTCAGGCAGATCGGTATTGCCGTTCAATATGCTACCGTTAACAAAACAGGGGGTGCTGGCTGAAGGAATATTATCAATGATTTTTTCCGCCTTTGAACCGGTTGTAGTATAAACAACAGTCCGGCCTGATTCGGTTTTCAGTATTTCCAACAAACAATCGAACCTTTTCCGGCAGTGCCTTCGGTCTATAATTTCCAGGTTTCTCATTTTCAGAGTATCACTGTAACCGAGATCTCTAATTTCGACCTCAAGCGTTTTTTGATCCCTGAAAAAGCCATCTTTCAGCCTGAAAGCAAGATCAACCAAACGTCCTTTCTGCAGATCAGATTCAAACCGAGCTCCGGAAAAGAAAATAGGGTTAATTACCCGTCCGTTTTTTTGAACAGTAAGCTTAAGATGAGCATGTCCAGAACCAACCAACCGCCATGATATAATTTCCCATTCTCTGCTGCCAAAAACGGGGGACCTGTTTGCCGGCCCAAATGGCTGAAGAAGTTCAAGATACTCCGTGAGGCTTAAATCAAAATCTTCTTCATTTAAATCCGCTTCCAGGTATAGCTTAGCGCTGAGCTGTTTTTCATCCAGATTTTTTTGAGCATGCAGGCTCAGGTTTCTTTCCAGGGATTTTATTTTATCAGCTTTAACTGTAAAGCCTGCCGCCTGTTCGTGTCCGCCGAATTTAACCAGCAGATCTTCATTTTCGGCCAGGGCAGCTGTTATGTTATAACCGGGAACGCTTCTCGCAGAACCCCGCCCTTCACCGTTCTCAACAGCGATAAGGGCTACCGGCAGGTTATATTTGTCAACCAGCCTTGAAGCAACAATTCCGATCACACCATGATGCCAATTGTCACCGGAAAGGACAATTATCTTGTTTTCCGCCACCTGCCCGGAAATTCCACTCAATATTTCTTCAGCTTCAGCGAGGATCTTCTGTTCTGTATCACGGCGCAAAAGGTTTACCCTATGCAGTTGTCCGGCCAGCTCGGCTGCCCGGGAAGGGTCACCTGTAAGGAATAGTTCTGCTGATGGGTAAGCTTCACCCATTCTACCGGCAGCATTGACTGCAGGTGCAAGAATAAAAGCGAGTGAAGTACCCGATATCCGGTTTTTATCCAGGCTGACGGCTTCGAGTAACGCTCTAAACCCAAGCCTGTTTAGACGACCTATTTCTTCCACGCCTTTTGCTACAATGATTCTGTTTTCTCCCAGTAGCGGCACCACATCTGCAGCAGTTCCCAGGGCGGCAAGATCAATGAATCTTTCCGGAAAGGGCAAGCCTGCTCTCTCCATTAAGGCCTGCGCCAGTTTAAAAGAAACTCCGGATCCCGACAGCTCTTTAAAGGGGTAGGAACAGCCATCCTGCAGGGGATTAACAACAGCTAAAGCGCCTCGAATAGGCACAAGAGGTTGGTGATGATCGGTGATGATTATATCAAGACCGATTGATAATGCATGTTCGACCTCATGAAGAGCATTGATCCCGCAATCAACTGTTATAACCAGTCCGGCACCTGATTCTTTAATCTGGTTTAAAGATTCGACATGTAATCCGTATCCTTCTTCAAACCGGCTCGGCAGGAAGTAATCAACCTTACCCCCGATCCTGCGCAGCGCTTCAACCAGGATAACAGTTGCCGTAATCCCGTCTGCATCATAATCTCCGTGAACAACTATTTTTTGATCCTTCTCAACCGCTTTTAGCAAGCTGGTTACTGCATCTTCCATACCCTTCATCAGCCAGGGATCATGAAGATGATCGATGGAAGGATATAAAAAAACCCCGGCCTGCTCGGGATCGATTATCCCACGGTTAATAAGCAACCTGGCCAGGGTGACCGGCACATTTATTGCTTCAGCAAGATTTACTGCCTGATCATTTTTCTGTTCCAACCAGATCCAATCTTTACCACTAAAACTCATGAAGATTCCTCTTTGACCTCATCATCTCCAACAGCTTCTTCATCCTGCTGTTCAATTTTTTCTTCGGCGTTTTCGGTATTTTCGGCTTCCAGGTTCTCCTCAGCCACCGAGACATGTTTATTTAACTCGGCTATCAAAAATATTTTTTCTTCTTCCAGATTCTTGATATTTTTCTGCAGTTCTTCCTGCTGATGTCGTAACTGACGAAAAGCAAGAGCACTGCGGATGCTGCGAAACAGGCTGAAAAGGCCCATTGCCAGTGCACCCACCACTGCAGAACCTAAAATGAGCAGGATGAGGGACACCTCGGCACGGCCGAAAATATAGCTGACAGTTACGGTTTCGTTATTGGCCAGGGCAACTATGGCGATGAGCAAACTGAAAATCAAGCCCAAAATCAGGTAAAATGAACCCATCTTCAACCCCCCAATGATCAATCAAGTATTTCAAATTCCTGAGAAAACCCCAATCAGGCAGCTTTTTTCCTCTTTTTGCCGAACTGTACGCTCTGCAGGTTAATCCACAACGGGCTGGCTATAAATATTGATGAATAGGTGCCGATAAAAACTCCTAGAATCAGGGCAACCACAAAAACAATCAGATCTAAACTGCCAATATAATAGTGGAAACCGAAGAGCAGGGCAATCAGAACAAAGAGCGTTGTCAATGAAGTGTTTATGGAACGCATCAGGTTTTGATTGATACTTTCATTAACAACTGCAGCATATTCACTTTTTCGCTTATGCTTGGTATTTTCACGGATTCTGTCGAAAATCACGATAGTATCATTTACCGAGTAACCAAATACGGTTAGGATCGCCGCAACAAAGGGTACATTTATCTCCATTCGCAGGATCGAAAAGATCCCGATCACAATCAGGACATTGTGCAGAAGTGAAGCAATGGTCGCCACGGCAAATTTGAATTCAAACCGAATTGTTATATATACCACCATCAGGGCGACCGCAACAGCCAGGGAAAGCAGAGCCTGACGGGCCAATTCACTGCCAACAACCGCTCCAACACTTTCTATGCGCAGGTCAGCTGGATCAAGTTGTGGCCATCTGTTTCTTAATGTGTCCATCAGGGCATCTCTTCTGGCTTCTTCTATATACTGTGCTTTAATAACCAATCCTTCATCAGATAGATCGCCATCGAGATCGCGCCCCTGAACAACCTGAATAGCTGCGCCCTCAAGTTCTTCGAAAGGTGCAATGACCTCCTGAACTTCTTCGATCGAGAAATCCTCCCCAAGGTTAAGATGGAGGACTGTTCCGCCGGTAAAATCGATGCCCAGGTTTAGCCCGAAAATCGAAAGTGAAATCAGGCCGGCAACAACCAGAACCAGGGACAACAAGTAAGCTTTCCTGCGGTTTCCGATAAAATCAATCATTATCCTTTCACCCCCACATATGCCCCGCTGTTAATCATTCCCGCCTTAAAGGCAAGCCGCATGAGCAAGCGGGTCAAGACAATTGCTGTAAACATACTGCAGATGATCCCGATAAAGAGGGTTACTGCAAAACCCCTGACCGGACCGCTGGCCAGGCTGAATAGAACGATCGTTACAATCAGGGTGGTTACATTGGCATCCAGAATAGCCCTGAAAGCACGTTGAAAACCACTCTCCATGGCGCTTCTCGGAGTCCGCCCCGATCGGAGTTCGTCTTTAATCCTTTCAAAAATAATCACGTTTGCATCAACTGCCATACCAATCGATAAGATGAGGCCGGCAATACCGGGCAGGGTTAAAGTGGTCGGCAGATAATTCAAGGCCCAGAGCACCAGTGATAAATAGAATATAAGGGCTACACCGGCAATCAAACCGGCACCCCGGTAATAGATGACCATAAAGAGAAGAACCAAAATCAATCCAATACCGGCAGCATAAACTGCTATCTCTTCCGTCCGCTGTCCCAGTGTCGGTCCGATCAGACGCGATTCCAGTTCCCGCAGTTCGACCGGCAGCGAGCCACTACGCAGAAGAAGAGCGAGGTTTGCCGCTTCCTCTATTCCAAATGTCCCCTCAATAGTGGCCTTTCCGTCAGTTATCACCGCCCGGACTGTAGGCTGGGATATCAGCTCGTCATCAAGAACTATCGCAATCGGCTGATTTAAAAACTTGCCTGTTGCTTCGGCAAACAGCCTTGCTCCCTCCTGGTCAAACTCTATGCTCACAAACGGGTAGGGAGTAAACTCGGGTGCTCTTTCCGCCCGGGCTGAAATCAGGTGAGCCCCGGTTACAATTTCCACCCCGTCAGGACCGATGAACCTGAGCATGGCTGTCCGCCCGATAATATTTCTGGCCTGTTCCACATCATCCAGGTCCGGAAGTTCTATCCGGATCCTGTTGTCCCCCTGGGCCGCAATAATCGGCTCGGCAACACCAAGCTCGTCAACCCTCATCCTGATTACAGTTATCGCTCTTTCGATGGCGTCTGCATCTAGTTCCTGATCGCCGGTTTCAACAGCTTCGAGAAGAACGTAAAGTCCTCCGGCGATATCGAGGCCGCGTTTAATACCATGTTCCCGGTCTGCTGCGTTTACAAAGGCCCAGTAGCCTGAAACAATGATCAGCAGAGAAAGCACAATTAGGATCACAACGCGTCCTGGTTTAATCTCTGGTTTCATCTACACCACACTCCATTCAATTCTACAGTTAAAGCAGTTCAACTTCGTTTATGGTCAGGGCAAAACGGGCTTCAAGAAATGATGCCGCCCTGCGGCACATCACCATTCGGGTTAAAAATATCTCAAAGTACTCCATAACCTGGCTTATGCTTGTGTCAATGGTCAGGTCAAGGCTGATCACCCTGTTTTCCGAATCGATATTCAGTCTTGATTCTTTAACCGCATAGTTTACCCGGTCGTGAATATCAAAAGTGGCTATATCACGGTTGCGGACCCTGCTGCGGTGAACATCAGATTTATCGGCAAGGATCAGGGCAGCAGTAACCCGGTTAACAACCCTGCCTTCCTCTTCATCATGATTCCCGATGGCAGCCGACACGTCGACAGCTTCTTCCAGGGGCATATCCATTTCCTGCAGAATCTTCAGTGCCATAATAGCCCCCGCTACATCATGTTCACGGCGGCCCATAACATTCCCGATATCATGTAAATACCCGGCTATTCCGGCCAGTTCTGCTTCCCTTATATCACCACCGAGCTCAATAATAACCCTTTTAGCTGCCTTGCCGGTTAACCGGCAGTGACGAAAACCATGTTCGGTATATCCCAAAGTCCCCAGGCTTTCATCTGCCTTTTGAATCAAAGTTTTGACCTGAGGATTTTCCTGAACCATTTTTAAAGTAACCATACTCATCCAGATTGATCCTTTCCCAAAAAATCAAACAACCCTTAAGTATTTATCGATTTCCCCTCTGATTAAATCTTCACTGTCTATTTCAGACACGGCAACAGATCCGATCCCCACGGGTAATATCAAAACAATTTTTCCATCACGCCTTTTTTTATCCTGCCTTAGTTTATCGATTACCATCTCGGTGGTCAAGCCCATCGGTGGCTTTTTCAGCCCGATTTTTTGCAGAAGATTAATAATTCTTTCTGCCAGGTGGGTATCGATCTTCTCCATAGACGCGGCGATCCCGGTTGCAGCAGCCATCCCGATCAGGACAGCTTCACCATGCAGGTAATATTTATAAGCGGTTGCCGCTTCCAAAGCATGACCAATTGTGTGTCCGAAATTAAGTATCCTTCTATAATCCTTTTCAAATTCGTCTTCTTCAACAACATTGGCCTTGATTTGAACTGATCGGGCAACTGCCTCGGCCAGAGAGGAACTTTTTCTCCTTAGCAGGTTTTCCAGTTCTTCCTCACAATAATTAAAAAAGGCACTGTCGTATATAATACCATATTTAACAACCTCCGCCAGCCCTGCTTTTATCTGACGGCCGGGCAGCGAATCGAGCAGCCGAGGGTCAATTAAAACCAACCGTGGAGGGTATATGGAGCCGATCAAATTTTTCCCCCGGGGATGATTGACAGCTACCTTGCCACCCACACTGCTGTCAACCTGGGCCAGCAGGGAGGTGGGAACCATGACAAGAGGCACACCCCGTAAATAAGTGGAAGCCACAAAACCAGCCAGATCTCCAACAACACCGCCACCAAGAGCAATAATCGGTGAGTTTCGATCCAGGCCACTATCCAGGGCACGGTCATATAAACGGGAAGCGCCCCTCAGCGTTTTTGATCTTTCACCGGGGCTGATCAGCGCCGTTTTGACTTTCCATCCTTCCTCTTCCAGGGAATAGATTGTCCGGTCTCCATAAAGGGAAAATACCCTGTTATCGCTTACTAGAAGAGCCTGCTCGGAAGGGAAGAGCAGGCGCATTGCTTTGCCGAGCACCGAAAGTGACCCTTCTTCGATCACTACCCGGTAAGAAAAATTACTGGTTCTGACCTGGATCTGCCTCTTACTCATTTCAACACCCCACCTGCATTGAAAATATCGATTCTGAATATCCGTCAGCTACCCCTACGTAAGCGTTTGTTTACCTGGTTAAGATAAAA
Source organism: Bacillota bacterium (assembly GCA_033549065.1). Lineage (NCBI taxonomy): Bacteria > Bacillati > Bacillota > Bacillota bacterium. The sequence goes on along the minus strand of JAWSUE010000002.1, from coordinate 26,462 downwards.
TGTATAAGCGCTGTCTACTTCTTCAATAAAATCACCGGCAAACTTTTCGCGAAAAGCAACAGCCAGTTCCCAGGCAATCACAGCTTCGGCGACAACTGAGGCAGCTGGAACTGCACAAACATCTGATCTTTCAGTTGATCCCCGGCTCTCTTCGCCTGTTAACCAGTCAACACTGGGCAGCGGTTCGGTCAGTGTGGGAATCGGCTTCATCGCAATCCTGATCACCAGGTTCTGCCCGTTAGTTATTCCACCTTCTATTCCCCCGGCCCGGTTAGATGGCCTGACAATACCTTTGAAGGGTTGAGACATCAGCGGATCATGTACCTCTGACCCTCTTCTGGAAGAACCCGCAAAACCAATTCCGAATTCAACTCCCTTTACTCCCTGTATACTGCAAAGCGCGCCGGCTAACCGGCCATCTATCTTTCTGTCCCAGTGGACATGACTGCCCAGGCCGGGCGGTATATTTGTAACCTGCAGCTCAATGATACCTCCGAGCGTGTCACCCTCGCTTCTGGCCAGTTCTATGGCTTCGATCATTTTTCCTTCGACAGACGGATCGGCACAGCGAACCGGTGATTTTTCAATATCATCATAAAGGGTCACCATTTTTGCCTGGTCAACATCAGAAGCTACCGACCCTATCCTGGCGACATGGCTGTAGATTCGGATACCATATTTTTCAATTAGTATGCGCCCGATAGTTCCCACTGCCACGCGCATCGCCGTTTCCCGGGCGCTCGAACGCTCCAGAACCAGCCGTAAATCATCATGATTATACTTTAGCCCGCCAGCCAGATCGGCATGCCCCGGTCTTGGACGTGTCAGCAGGGTCAAATCCGGAGGTATTTCCCCTTCTATCCCCATCAGGTGCTTCCAGTTCTCCCAGTCGCGGTTTTGTATCTGCAAGGTCAGGGGGCTGCCGATGGTCCGGTTAAAGCGGAGACCGGAAATTACTTCTACCCGGTCCTTTTCAATGGACATCCGTCCACCCCGTCCGTATCCCTGCTGCCGCCGCGAAAGCTGGTGATTGATTTCTTCCAGTTTAATGATCAGTCCCGATGGCAGACCTTCAACAATTCCAGTCAGGCATGGCCCATGAGACTCTCCACCGCTGAGATAACGCATTACCGACACCTCCATACTCTAACTGCCGAATATCAAAGGCAGCCGTACCCAGACTTTTCCAGATCAAGGAGCATCTTTTTCCAACCTTCCGGACCGCTAAAACCCCCAAGTTTTCCGCTGCTGCCAACCACACGGTGGCATGGAACGATAATGGGATGACGGTTCGATTTCAGGGCTTGACCGGCCGCCCTGGCCGCTTTTGGTGAACCAGCCAACTCCGCCACTTTTTTGTAGGTAATCACTTCTCCGCTCGGTATTTGGCGAACATGTTCAAGGACAGATTCAAAAAACGGGGGATAGCCGCTGCAGTCCAGCGGATACCTGTTCCAATCCACTTTCTCCCCTTTGAAATAGTTCTCCAGATCATCCTTTAACTCCGGCCACGGATTATCGCGCTGTGGGTATTCAATATCAAGTTCGGATCCCGGAAATAAAAGTTCATAAATACCCGATTCACTGAAAACGATCAAAAAAACGCCCTTGGGCGTATCAATTTGATCCATATATAACTGATTCATCTTTACACCCCTTATCTATGACAACGTCCTTTTACAGCGGAATACTCCTGCGGATCCTCTTCTCGAAAACAGCCAGCTCCTTGTACCCGACTTCCCTTAGAAGATCTTCGGCCTGATCAAAATAACGACCAACCTGTTCGGGACTGTGGGCATCAGAACCGACCGTTAGCGGTACTCCTTCGGCAGAACAGATTTCCAGCATTCTCCGGTCGGGATAAAATTCTCCAACAGGTACATCCCTTCCTGCTGTATTTAACTCAAGGCAGGTGTCCGTTTCTTTTAGGATTTGTGCAGTTTTAACCCAGTAAGGTTCAAGATCTTCATCCGGCCGGTAGCCGAATTTCTTGATAACATCAAGATGACCAATAATATCAAATAACCTTGACCCGCAGGCAGCCCAAACCAACTCAAAATAGGTGCGGTACAGTCCGGCGATATCGCGAGCCGCGTAATCATCGGCATACCGGGGATGGGTAAAATCCCAGCCGTCCATGAAGTGAATCGAACCGATTATGTAATCAAATTGATATTGACCGATCACTTCAGCAATCTTGCTTTCTTTTTCCGGGATATAATCAATCTCGATGCCCAGTTTTATAATAACACCATCAGGGCTATTTTTCAGAGAGTTTACCTGCGACATATACTCTGCCAGCTCATCGCCTTTCATCGTAACCTGTGCTCGCGGAGTGTATTCAAGTAAATCAAGGGGAAAATGATCGGCAAAACCGATCTCTTTCAGATTTATTTTCCGGGCAGTCTCAAGATATTCCACCAGTGTGCCAGAAGCATGGCAGCAGCGGCTGGTATGCAGATGATAATCAATCATTGCGTTCCTCCCGCTGTTTGAAGCCGGCCAAAGTATTGAAAAAGCATGAATAACGGCCAGTATGACAGGCTTTTCCCGGTCCCAGGGGAATTACTTTCAATAAAAGGGTATCTGCATCACAATCGGCCATAATCGATTTTAACTCAAAATAGTTTCCTGAGGTTTCGCCTTTCACCCAATATTTCTGACGGCTGCGGCTCCAGAAGCAGACCCTACCCTCTTTCAAGGTTCTTTTCAGCGCTTCTTCATTCATGTAGCCGACCATCAATATTTCATTATTCCGTTCATCCTGGATAACTGCCGGGATTAATCCCTGCCGGTCATATTTAAGCTCCCCCGTCTTCAAAGGTCGCAGTTCATTTTCGTTGTTGATGTTTGCTCCCACCATTGTGCCTCCGTAATCTGTTATTTATTCGAATACAGCCATGGCATCATGCAGGGTGATCTGGTTTGAATAGAGAGCCTTACCGATAATGACCCCTTTTACCCTGCTGCTGTAAGGTTTTAAAGCCTGTAGATCATCTAAGGATGAAATCCCTCCTGACATTATTACCTGCAGTGAAGTGCTCTTAATGATGGCTTCAAGCCCGGAAAGATCCGGCCCACAAAGTGTGCCATCCCTGTGAATATCGGTATAAACAATCTCTTTAATACCCCACTGTTCCACCCTGGCTGCAAGATCCAGGACCCGCTCGGCTGAAGCTTCCGTCCAGCCTTTAACAGCCACTACACCATCCCGAGCATCTATACCGGCAATGATACTCTCATCATATTCTTCAACCAACTCTCTGGCCAGGCCCGGGGTTTCAACGATCATCGTCCCCAGGATTACCCTGGAGATACCTGCCGAAAGCGCTTTTTCCACGGCCTCCCTGGTCCTGATCCCACCCCCAAGTTGAAGCGGAATATGGACCGTTTCACCGATGGAACAGATTATCCTGGCATTCTGGGACATGCCGGTAAAAGCTCCGTCGAGATCAACCAGGTGGAGCATTTTTGCACCCAGCTGTTCCCATTGACGGGCTACCTCAACCGGATTATCGCCGTAAACAGTTTCCCGATCGGGGTTGCCCTGATAGAGCCGGACACATCTACCTCTGCGCATATCGATAGCAGGTATGACCAGCACACTGCTCACCTCACTCCAATTTCCCCTTTGACGAGAGGACCGTATCGAGACCCTCGATCAAAGATGAAGCTTCATTCAAAGCCCGCGAAGCTGCTTTAAACGAGGCTTCAATTATATGATGCTTGTTAATACCGTGATTTAGCGTCATGTGCAGGTTGAACCGACCTTCATTGATCAGAGCCTGCCAGAACTCACGAAAGAGCTCCAGATCCATCTTACCAACCCTACCCTGCGGCATATCAAACTGATAGTGTAAACATGGTCTGCCAGATAGATCAACCACAGCAGTTACCAGTGCTTCATCCATTGGTACGGAGCTGAATCCGTAACGTCTGATACCCTTTTTATCACCCAATGCCTCATGCCAGGCCCGGCCGAGACAGATCCCGATATCTTCGACAAGATGGTGAGGATCGACGTCAATATCTCCTTCTGCCCTGAGATGTAAATCGAAGAATCCATGACGGCAAAAGAGGTTAAGCATGTGTTCAAAAAAGGGTAATCCTGTTTTCAACTCTGCCTTTCCACTGCCATCAATATTCAGCTCAAGCTCTATAACAGTCTCTGCCGTTTTACGTTCAACCCTACTTCGTCGATCCATTTTCCTGCCTCCTTATCAGTACTGCCCGGGCATGAGCTTCAAGGCCCTCCGCCCTGGCAATTGCGGCAATCTTTGGCGCCGATTTCATCAGCGCTTCTTCTGTATAATAAAGGACATTTGTATGTTTGATAAAATCGGCCACTCCCAGCGCCGAGGCATACCTGGCTGCAGTTCCGGTAGGAAGCACATGATTTGAACCTGCCCAATAGTCACCTAAAGATTCCGGAGAAAATGGCCCGATAAAGATTGCTCCGGCATTCTTTACTTTATCCAAATAATCCCAGGCATTCCGGACGTGCAGTTCGAGATGTTCAGGAGCCAGTTCATTTACCACGGACCAGGCTTCGCCAAGATGCTCAACGAGTATAACCGCCCCTTTTTCCCGGATCGCTTTTTCAGCAATCTCTTTTCTTGGTAGAGCTGCCAGCTGTTTTGTCACTTCTCCCGAAACAGAAAGAGCCAGTTCTTCGGAAGTGGTAATCAATATGGAACGGGACAGCGGATCATGTTCGGCCTGCGATAGAAGATCGGCAGCAATAAAAACCGGATTGGCTGCATCATCGGCGATTATAACAATTTCGCTGGGCCCGGCCAGCATGTCGATACCCACCTGGCCGTATACTTCTTTCTTGGCCAGGGTTACATAAATATTGCCCGGGCCGACTATTTTCTGGACAGCAGGGATCGTTTCGGTGCCAAAAGCAAGAGCTGCCACCGCCTGCGCACCGCCGATCTTAAAAATTGCATCCGCGCCTGCTTCGTTTGCGGCTACCAGGGTTAAAGGATTCACCCGACCGTCTTTATCCGGAGGGGTACAGATATATATCTTATTCACACCGGCGACTTTCGCCGGAATAACCGTCATCAGCACGGATGAAGGATATGCTGCAGTGCCTCCTGGTACATAGGCTCCGACAGACTGCAGCGCTTGAACACGCTGGCCGATTTTCCAGCCGGTATCCTCATCCCACCAGGTTTCCTGGAGCTGTCGGCGATGAAATCTTTCGATGTTATCTTTCGCTTCCCTGATCACGGCCAGTAAATCATGTTCAATCACCTTCAGGGCATCTGCAATTTCTTCTTTTGATACTACCAGGTTGTCAAGCTCTGCCTGATCAAACTTCCTGGTTAATTTAAAAAGGGCTTCATCTCCACCTGTCCTTACTTCTTCTATAACAGAGAGAACAGTCTGACGCTCTTCCCGGTATGAATTGAACTCTTTCACAGGGTTATTTTTCTTATAATGTCCATATGTAGTAACTGACAACGGCATAAAATTTCTCCTAATCTGCCATGTTTAAAATGAAGTAAAATGGCTGGAAAGAACAACCATATTTTAACATATCGTTCGGCAAGCGTCAATTTAAGCAACTATTTAGTTACAAGAGTTCGAAGGGCAGCCATAAATCCGGGGAAGGAGATCCCGATTGCCTCCGCACCTTCCACAACAGTTTCGCCTTCAGCAGCCAGTCCGGCCACAGCTAACGCCATGGCGATGCGATGATCGTCGCAGCTGCTTACCTTTGCCCCCTTAAGTTTAGCTCCACCGGTTATCTCAAATCCATCTTCTTTTTCCGTAATCCCGCTGCCAAGAGCATTCAACTGCATACAAAGCGCCGTTATCCTGTCTGATTCTTTAACCCTTAACTCGGCAGCATCTTTAACAACTGTTTTACCCTCTGCCAGTGCAGCTGCAACAGCTAATACCGGAATTTCATCGATTAACCGGGGAATCATCTCACCGCCGATAGTAATTCCCTTTAACTTTCTATTTCCCCTGACCCGGATATCGGCAACAGGTTCATTCCCCCAAATCCGTTTATTGAGCAATTCAAGATCTGCTCCCATTTCAAGAAGGACCTCTACAATGCCGCTGCGTGAAGGATTAATACCGATATTTTTTAAGAGCACTTCCGAATCGGGCACTATTGCCGCCGCTATCATGAAAAAAGCTGCAGCCGAGATGTCAGCCGGAACCCTGACCTGGGTGCCTCTAAGCCTGGAAGGACCTCTTACAGAAATCCGGCAGCCGTCAACTTGCAGATCAGCGCCAAAGAGCTGAAGCATCAGTTCCGTATGGTTGCGGCTTTGATAAGGTTCTTCTACCACCGTCTCTCCATCCGCATATAACCCGGCCAGTAGTACAGAAGATTTAACCTGAGCGCTGGACCGGGGACTTTGATAAGAGATCGGCTTCAGACTTCCCCCCTGGATAGTGAGCGGCAAATGATCATTATTACTGTTGAATTCAGCGCCCATCAGGGAAAGGGGTTCGATTACCCTTTTCATAGGCCGCTTCTGAAGAGAGCTATCTCCTGTAAGCGTGGCAGAAAAATTCTGTCCGGCTAAAATACCGAGCAGAAGCCTGGCAGTTGTACCAGAGTTACCTGCATACAGGGATTCCTCCGGTCTTTTTAAAACCATATCACTGCCTTCAACCAGCAGGCGATCAGGTCTTTTGCTGATTTTAACCCCGAGCGCCCTGAGGCAGGCTGCCGTTGAAATAGAATCACCAGCCTCCAGGTAACCTTTGATTTCGGTTACTCCCCGGGCAATGGCACCAAGCAGCAGCGCCCGGTGGGTGATCGATTTATCACCGGGCATGACCAGTTCCCCGGCAAATTTTTCAGGAGGGGATGTAATAATTATCAAAGTGTTCGCTCCCAGCCAACCGGAATGAACCGGTATGCAAGTATGGTATAATAATAAAACAGTTTTACAACAATGTGCAAGGAAAAACAAATAATAACGGACATGGAAGTGGTCAAATGGAAATATATGCTCTAATCGGTCACAGCGGAACAGGTAAAAGCCACCAGGCTCCGGTAATAGCCAAGCAGTACAGTATTGAATATATTATTGATGACGGCCTTTTAATCAAAGGTAGCGTCGCCTTAGCCGGACGTTCAGCAAAAAGGGAAAATACTCGCTACGGGGCTATCAAACGGGCTTTATTTAAAGATCCCGAGCATGCCCAGCAGGTTAAAGAGAAGCTTTCTGAAATCAAACCCGGAAGGCTGTTAATCCTTGGCACTTCAAGAAAGATGACTAATGTAATTGCCGAAAACCTTGGGCTTCAAAAACCGGCTTACTATTACAACATTGAAGAAGTAACCGACTCTGAATCGATACAGACTGCCCTCACTGTCAGGGCCAAGGAAAACCGGCATGTTATACCTCTGCCTACCTTTGCCATCAAGAAAGAATTTCCGGGTTACATCATCGATCCGCTGCGTTCATTCTTCAGCTTTCCCACAGCCATGCCGGCGGGTATACCGATGGAAAGATCTGTGGTCCGACCGGTATACAGTACCCTGGGCGGTTTCTTTATTTCTGAACATGTTGTAAACGAACTGGTTGAACATATTATTTCCCGCTTTCCCGGGGTGCACAAAGCGATCATCATAGACCTGCAAAACGGAAGCAGTAAAGCTATTCTAAATGTGGATCTTGCCATCGCCCTGACGAAGGTTCCTGATATGCGGATCGATACCCTACTTCGTGATGTCCAGAGAACCCTGAAGGAAGAAATAGAATTTCAGACAGGGTTTTACCTGAACGAGGTTAATGTTAAAGCAAAAAAGATCTTTATTGAAGAAGAAGAATGCAAGGACAAGAAATCACTGCGGAAAAAGATTACTTCGCAATAAATGCTGCTAGCTATCCAACACCCTCCACCGGTGTGTATAGATGTTTACCCTTTTACCCCGGGCAAAGCCGGCAAGGGTAATGTTAAGGTTTTCAGCAAGTTCTATGCAGAGCGAAGTGGGTGCAGCCCTGGAAAGAAGCAGCTGAATCTTCATTTTTGCTGCTTTGAGCAGTATTTCGGAGCTTAAACGCCCGCTGGATACAAAGATTTTATCTTCAGTGGGCATCCCGGTCAGAAGTGCTTCTCCGATAATCTTGTCGATGGCGTTATGACGGCCGATATCTTCAAAGAAAATTATAATATCTTTTCCATCAGCAAGTGCAGCGCTGTGAACTCCCCCGGTAGTCCTGAACAGTTCAGCCCTGGTTTGAAGTTTCCCGACAAGTGATAGAAGCTGTCTTGGGGTTACCTGCATTTTCCCGGTTATCGGGCTGCTTCGAAGAGAATCGAGAACATTGTAAAAGATTGTTCCCTTCCCACAGCCTGATGTGATCGTTCTCTTTCCAAACAAAGTCCCGGCAAGACCGGAATCATTTTTCAGCTCAACCTCAACCCGTCCTTCCTCATCGAGAACCCGGAGAGAATCGACTTCATCTGCCGCTATAAGTAAGCCCTCCGAGCATAAAAAGCCGAGGGCAAGACGGTCGATTTTTTCAGGGGTACAGAGTAAGGTAACAAGTTCCTGACCATTAAGATATATAGTTACCGGTTTTTCTACAGCAATAAGATCTTCCGTTACTTCCCTTTCGTCGTCACGAATTATGGTTATTTCTCTATAAACTGCCTTCTTTGTGCTCACCCCGAACCTTCCTTTACGGATTATTGATCCCAGTGTATACCAGGATTCGCCAGAGGTACGGGGCATTCCTTTATTCCATGGAGGTGATTATTCTTAAAGATAGTCTAATGTTTTCTAATCTTTCTATCTGAATACATAAAATATCTTATGCCAGTTACTCCAGTCCGTTGCGGCTGATCACATCTTTGTACCACATTGCACTGTTTTTAAGAGTTCGCTTCTGGGTCTCCAGGTCAACGTGAATAATGCCGAAATGTTTACTGTAGCCGTAAGCCCATTCAAAGTTATCCAGCAGGGTCCATACAAAATAGCCTTTGAGAGGCACACCTTCTTCGATGGCATTCCAGCATTCCTGAAGGTATTTTTTAAGAAAGTCAATCCTGCGCTGATCGCCAATAGTTCCGTCTTTACCTATTTCATCAGGAAATGCGGCTCCATTCTCGGTTATGTAGAGCGGTAAGGGCCCGTATTCACGGTGAATTCTGGTCATCAACTCATAAAGACCGCGTGGATAAACTTCCCAGCCCATATCGGTATACTCGGAATCCGGAGGGTTAACAGGGTTACCCATAAATGAATCTTCGACTCCGCTGGACTGCACGATCACTCTTGTGTAATTGTTGATTCCAAGAAAATCGATGGGTTCGGCAATGATTGCGGCATCTTTTTCAACAGTTTCAGGCAAAGTGTAAAGCCTGGAGAAAATATCAAAAAGATCCCGGGGGTACGAACCCTTAAACAGGGGATCTAAAAACCAGCGGTTCATGAAACCATCCGAGATACGGGCAGCTTCAAGATCGGCTTCGGAATCCGTCGCGGGATGGACCGGTTGCAGGCTCAAAGTGATCCCGATCTCTTCTTTTCCCCGATCAGCTTCCCTGAAATTTTTGACGGCCAGCCCGTGACCTATAAGAAGATTATGGGCTGCCTGCAGTGCAAGGTTAAAATCATTATTTCCGGGAGCATGTATACCGAACGCATTGCCCAGCACGGCCACTACCCAGGGTTCGTTCAAGGTTATCCATAAATCAACCGGCAGATCAAGACGATTAAACATATGGGTGGCGTAGTCGGCAAAGTACCTTGCCGTATCGCGGTTATTCCAACCTCCCCGATCCTGCAGAGCCTGGGGGAGGTCCCAGTGATAGAGGGTGATGGCCGGTTTAATTCTTCTTGAGTGAAGCTGATCAACCAGCCGGCGGTAGAAATCTAGCCCCTTTTCGTTCGGTTTACCGAAACCGGAAGGAAAGATCCTGGGCCAGGAAAGAGAGAAACGATAAGCGTTAAGGCCAAGATCAGCCATCAATTTGACATCTTCTTCAAAACGCCGGTAATGATCGCAGGCAACATCACCGGTATCACCATTCCAGATGTTTCCCTGAGTATGGGAAAATCTGTCCCAGATCGACTCTCCCTTACCATCAGCAGATGGTGAACCCTCAATTTGGTAGGAAGCCGTCGCCGTCCCCCAAAGAAATCCATCCGGGAATAAAGAAGGGGTCAAGATATTCCGCCTCCAATACAGAATAGAATATTTAAGATCAACAGTTACAGCTGTCTTTAAAAACGCTGATTACAGAACGCCTGGTCATGCTTTCACTCAGGCAGCTGCAGGGATGCTCTCCATTCTCTTCTGTGTAAACTTCGCTCCCGACAGCCTCTTCAACATATGGTTTAAAATCTACCGGGCTAAAAAGCCCCAGGCCGCGACCAAAACGCCCTTCGTAAAGGTATTTGGTCCCGGAATGCCCGGGAGTAGGGCAGGGCCACTGCAGACCATGATCAATCAACCGCTCATAGGAAATTCCCGCATACTGGGGTACCAGTGATGCAATTTCCGCCATAATTTCTTCAGGTCCCCCATATTCCCATTCAAAACCGAGCCAGCCAGCCAGCTCAGCTATAATTGCCCAGTCGGGGTGTGCTTCTCCGGGAGGTTCTACTGCTGCATTGCTGATCTGAACTCTTCGTTCCGTATTGGTATAGGTTACGGTTTTCTCTCCATAGGCCGCTGCAGGCAGAATAACATCCGCCAGGGAAGCAGTTTCGGTCATGAAGATATCCTGAACTACCAGGAATTCAAGTTCTTTAAGGAAATTGACCATTTTTTGGTCTTCATGTCGACAGGAAACAGGGTTTTCACCCATAATGTAGAGGGCTTTAATCCCGCTCTGTTCAGGATTTTCAAACATTTCCGCCGCTGATAAACCTGGTTTGTCACTGATCTGAACCCCCCAGGAACGGGAGAATTTATCCCTGATCGATTTTTCCCTGATCGTCTGGTAACCGGGAAGAACCGCCGGCAGACCTCCCATATCGGCACATCCCTGCAGGTTATTCTCCCCATAGGGCAAGTAAAGCCCGGTTGATTCCTTACCAAGGTTACCGGTAAGCAGGGCCAGGTTGGCCAGGGCCAGAACCAGGTCGGTTCCTCCACCGGATTCTGTAGCACCTGCTTTGGAGACAATTGCTGCGGTTTCCGCGCCGGCATAAGCACGGGCAGCAGTTTTAATCTCTTCCTCGGTAAGACCGGTTATCTTCGCCGCATATGCAGGGGTATAGCGGGCAATATGCCCGGTGAATGCATCAAAACCTTCAGTGCGTTTCCCGATGAAGGCCTTATCAGTCAACCCCTCTTCAATTATTACCTGGGCCATGGCATTGACCAGGGCAACAGCTGTACCCGGTTTGAACTGAAGATACTGGTTGGCCAGTTCAGTTAAACCGGCATGTCCGTGATTGGCCAGGATCAACTGACCGCCCTTCCTTACTGCCTCGCGAATCCGGTAGCCCAGGATGGGATGGCTTTCCAGAGGGTCTGCTTCAATAACAAATATTGTTTTAGCCGAGGCTATCTCTTCAATACTATTTGTCAGGGCCGCGCTACCAAAGGCTTTCATCAGTCCATCAACCGACGGTGCATGGCAGTGTCTGGTATAGCTGTCCACGTTATTGGTGCCCATGGAGCGGATGAATTTTTGAAATAGATAGCTTTCTTCGTTGCCAGTTTTCGGTGAACATAAACCCATCAGGGCATCTGCACCGTAGCGGGTTTTAATATCATCAAGATTATCGACTATATAGCTGAGGGCCTCTTCCCAGCTGACCTCTATAAAGACACCATTGGATTTGATCAGAGGGGTAGTCAAACGGTCTTCACTGTTCAGGTAATCCCAGCCAAACTTGCCTTTGATACAAAGATGTCCGCGATTAACCGGGCTCTCTGTGACGGGAGTTACCCCAATCGGTTTATTATCTTTAACCTGCAGGTTGATTCCGCAGCCGAGACTGCAGTAAGGGCAAATTGTTTTAACCAATTCAACCTGCCAGGGACGTCCCTGTCCCAGCTTGGATTTCGGAGTAAGGGCGCCAACCGGACAGCTGTCGATACAGAGCCCGCAGAAAACACAGGTGGAATCTTCTATTCTGTCTTCAAAAGCGGGGCCCACGTTAGTCACAAAACCCCTGCTGGTGAAATCTATGGCTCCTGCTCCCACGACATCCTGGCATTTGCCAACACAGATACCACATAGTATGCATTTATTCATATCCCTGACAAAGAATTCATTCGTATCGTCCAGGCTAAGTTCCTTCACTTCGCCGACAAACTCGCTGTCAGTAATGCCGTAACGGTAACAGTAATCCTGCAGCTTGCATTCACCGGTTTTTTCACAGGTGATACAAACCAGGGGATGATTGGCAATCAACAGGCTGAGAATAGATTTTCGGGCATTGATCACTCTTTCTGATTCGGTGTGAATAATCATTCCCGGTCCGACCGGTGCAACACAGGATGCAACCAGGGCTCTGGCGTTTTCAACCTCTACAACACAAATCCGGCAGGCCCCGTTTGCCGAGAGTTCTTTGTCGTAACAAAATGTGGGGATATCAATACCCAGCTGACGGGCAGCCTGCAGGATAGTTGTTCCCGGGGGGACTTCGATATTGATTCCGTCGATTGTTAAATTAATTGCTGACATCAGCTTCCCTCCCAACTGGTGCAACCAGGATACATTCCTGGCGGCATTTTTCAACGCAACTTCCGCAGCGGGTGCAGAGATCCTGAAGAATCTCGTGCGCTTCTTTTTTCTCTCCCCGGATCGCATCAACCGGGCAGGCACGGACACAGGCTCTGCAGCCGGTACATTTTTCGGGATCAATTATGTAATGGAAGAGCGCTTTACAGACCCCGGCTCGGCAGAATTTATCGTTAATATGCTCCTCGTATTCGTGCCGAAAGTAACGGATCGTGCTGAGGACCGGGTTCGGACAGGTTTGGCCCAGACCGCAGAGAGCGCTGTCTTTAATGCTGTAGGCCATTGAGTCCAGGGTTTCAAGGTCTTCGGGCTTGCCCAGACCCTCGGAGATGCGGGTTAGTATTTCCAACATTCTTTTTGTTCCCTCACGGCAGGGAGTACACTTGCCGCAGGATTCTTTCTGGGTGAAACTTAAAAAGTAACGCGCCAGGTCAACCATGCAGGTCCGGTCATCCATGACAACCAGGCCACCCGACCCCATAATCGCGCCTGCTTTGTTCAGCGAATCATAATCTATGGGGAGATCCAGCTGTTCAGCCGGAATGCAGCCACCGGAAGGTCCCCCGGCCTGTACAGCTTTAAATTCCCGGCCACCTTTAATGCCACCGCCAACATCAAAAATTATTTCTCTGATCGTGATCCCCATGGGAACCTCACAGAGTCCGGTGTTACGGATTTTCCCGGCGAGAGCGAAAACTTTAGTTCCCTTGCTGCCTTCAGTACCTATAGATGCAAATTCAGCAGCGCCGCCCTCCTTAACAATCAGGGGAATATTGGCCAGGGTTTCAACATTGTTAATGGTTGTCGGTTTGCCGAAGAGTCCGGACTGGGCGGGGAATGGCGGCCGGGGTCGGGGCATACCCCTTTTCCCCTCGATTGAAGCAAGCAGGGCGGTCTCTTCACCACAGACAAAAGCGCCTGCCCCCTCTTTGATGTTAATCTTGAAATCAAACTCATAACCGAGAATATTTTCACCGAGCAGTCCATATTCTTCCGCCTGCTTAATGGCAATCTTAAGCCGCTTGATGGCCAGAGGATATTCAGCCCGGCAGTAGATATATCCCTCGTTGGCACCTATGGCCCGTCCGCAGATGAGCATCCCCTCCAGGATGGCATGAGGGTCTCCTTCGAGAATGCTGCGATCCATGAATGCACCCGGGTCACCTTCGTCAGCATTACAGACTACATACTTTTTATCACCAGGCGCTTTGTTGGTAAACTCCCATTTCAGACCGGTGGAAAATCCGGCCCCACCCCGTCCGCGCAAACCGGACTGTTTGACTTCTTCACAAATAGCGGCCGGATCCATTTCAAGTGCCCGGGTAAAGGCCCGGTAACCACCGCGCATAATATATTCATCAATATTTTCCGGATCAATTATTCCACTATTACGCAGGACATTGAATTTCTGTTTTGCATAAAACGGAATGGTATCATAAAAACGGGAGGGAAGATCAACATCCGGTCCTTTGTAGAGAAATTTCTCGACGATCTCACCGCCGATAAGATGCTGTTCAACAATTTCCGCCATGTCGCCCGGTTTCAGACGGCAGTAAAAAACTTCATCGGGGTAAATAACGATAATCGGCCCTACTTCACAAAACCCGGGGCAACCGCCCATAACGATGCGATATTTATCTCTAATTCCCTTTTTCTCAAGTTCTTCAATTAAAGCCTGCTCAACTGACTGTGAGCCTGAAGATATACACCCCGTGGCACCACAGATCATCAGGTGTTTTTCATACAATATTGTTACCTCCCTCGGTAAATACATTTAGGGCACTGACAATGGAGCTTTCAGTCAGCAGACAACAAACTGTTCATTCAAGGCGACTTTATCCATTATGGCCTTGCGCTGTTCCGCACAAACCGGATCTTCATGGCAGATGGGACCCTCAACACAGCACTTTATGAAATCCTTGCATGGGGTTGTCTTTGAATGGGTACATTTCTCACAACAGTGATCGATAAATCTTTCCACAACGATTCCTCCTCTTATTCATAGCTGTTAAGAATTTCTTTTACCTTGTCCGGGGTTAATCGCCCATGGGGGTCATCGTTAATCATGATAACCGGTGCCAGGGCACAGGCACCGATACAGGCAACTTCTTCCAAGGTAAAACGCAGGTCATCGGTTGTTTCACCACTATTAACATCAAGGGTTTTTTCAATCCGTTCGGCAATTTTCGGGCTGCCCTGAATATGACAAGCCGTCCCCTTGCAAACCCTGATAATGTATCTGCCCCGGGGTTTCATCTTGAACTGGGCATAAAATGTGGCCACACCATAGAGGCGGCTTAAGGGGATCCTCATTAATCTGGAAACCTTTTCCATTGCAGGCCGGGGAAGATAACCATAGTGTTCCTGGACTTTTTGCAGGACCGGGATAACCATCTCTTTCTTGCCAAGGTAAGGCTCTACAATCTTGTCAATAGCTTCTAAATCAACCGCCTGGATATCCATTTCTTCGTTTGATTTGTTCAAATATTTTTACCTCCTGTCACCGGACATTGCTATCAGCAGATGCCTACTCATTACAAATCTCAACTATATATAATTAACCAATTAAACATCTCAATCCTGCCTGAGATAAAAAAAGATCAGGTCAGTTTGAGCGGTGTAAAATTTATTCCATCTGCTGCTGCGAAACGATAATCAACACCGTTCAGGACGCCCTGGTGGATAAAATCCCGGCCGGGATCATGGATATGTCCGAAAACACAAATTTCAACTGCATACTGCTCCAGAAGATTGGTAAAGGCACTTGGCTCAGCCTGACGGTTGTAAGGTGGAAAATGCAGGGCAGCAATGATCGGTGATGAACTGCTTTTTCTTGCGCTTTCCAAAGATAGTTGTAACCGTTGAGCTTCCCTCAAATAAATTTTCTGGTCATGCTCGTTGTCAAAGCCATCTTCACCGGGACAGACCCATCCCCGTGTGCCACATATTGCCCAGTCATCCCAGGTATAATGATCGTTCTGCAGGGCCAGCAGACCCGGAGGAAGTTCGCTGCGTACCTTACCGATAGATGACCACCAGTAATCATGGTTTCCCCTGATCAAGAGTTTGGTTCCAGTCAATCCGGAAAGCCATTCAAGGTCTGGAAGGGCATCCTTCAGATGCATTGCCCAGGAGATGTCACCAATGACGATTACGAAATCATCCGGACCAACCATAGCATTCCAGTTTGACTCAATTCTGGCGGCGTGGTCGGTCCAGTCAGGTCCGAATATATGCATCGGTTTTTCCTGGCTATGGGATAGATGTAAATCACCAATAGCATAGATTGCCATTTGACACCCCTTTTAACTTATTATCTATCCGAATAATTACCTTCTAATCTTATAATTCCTTTATTATGATATATATATTACTAAATTAGCGAGTGCCGAGCAAAAGGAGATTTTTTCTGCTGATTAAAACGATTTTTTTTTACAATTAAGCTTTGCAAATATTTTAATAAAATGATATAATGTCGTCATCACTTAAGTTAATAATCATCACAAGTTCAAGGAGGCTCACCTGTCTGTGGAAAAACAAATCACCAGAAGACCACGTCGTTACCTGCGCAGCCGTATTACCCGCAAGCTGATTCTGGATACCGCTCTTGAAGTATTTCTCAATGAAGGTTATGCAAAAACCACCATTGCAAAAATAAGTGATCGGGCCAAGGTTGGGTACGGGACCGTTTACAGCCATTTTAAAGGCAAAGACGATATCCTGAACAAGGTTGTCGATAATGTTCTTGACGAATTTTATAACCTGCTTGAAGTTTCATTCTCTCCTGCCACCCTTAGAGAAGCCAAAAGCGCTTATTTCGAACTTATTTTAACTTCTTTCAGGCTTTCACAGCAGCATCGACCGATCATGAGAGTTTATCAGGAAGCTCTGGGACAGTCATCTTCCATTGCAGCTCACTGGAATAACATAAAAGATCAGTTTATTAAAAGCGCAGCCAGTTCCTTTGCCTACGCACAAGAGAAGGGTTTGGCTAAAAAGTTTGATATGCAAACTGTGGCAAAGGCATTCATTTTACTGGTAGACCGCTTTATCTGGGAAGTTGTTGAGGAGAAGGAAAGTAACCTTGAACATATTACCGAGACTATCGTAGAAATGCTCTTCTTCGGTTATTTCATACCGGAAGCTTAAGAATTTATTTAAGTTGGATTTATCTCGATAATTCTATCCTCAGTAATAATCGTATCTACCGGACGATCCCATTCGTCGACAGGAACCTCCGGGACTATCTGCAGCTCAAACGCCAGCGCCACCAGGGGTACATGGCTGTCCAGCTTGTAGAAAAAACGATCATAATAACCGCCTCCGTAGCCTAGGCGGTTTCCTTTTAGATCAAATGCAACTCCGGGAACGATCAGCAGGGTTATTGCTTCCGGCACGACAATACGGTAGTTATTGAACTTCGGCTCCGGTATATTGTATGCCCCGATCTTGAGATCACGATCCCAGTCATTAATCCTGAGGGGGATCATATCTTTTTCTGCAGGAATTGCCTTGGGTGCCAGTGCTACTTTCTCTCTCCGGATAGTTTCTTCAACCATTTCCTGAGTATTAACTTCACTACCGAAAGTGAGGAAAAACATAACAATCGGAGCATTACGGTAGATAGGCAAACTATATAGTTTTTCAGCTATCCTGTGGCTTTTTTCATTGATTGCTTCCGGTGGCAACTGATCGCGCATCTTGATTATCTGCTTCCGTAATTCCCGTTTCTGCTGCATGATTGTCCTTCCTTCATTTAATAGGCGCGTGCAAAGTAGGCTACTTCGACTGCTTTTTCTCCACAGACTATGCATTTATCATATTCCGGTTTCATCCCGAAGGGAAGACAACGGATAGTAGCTTTTGTATCAATTTTTACCTTTTCCTCACATTCCGCATCCCCGCACCAGGATGCTACAAAGAAACCGCGTTCCTCTTCCATGATCCGCTTAAACTCTTCATAATCGTCACCGCTACGAGTATTTGCTTCACGGAAATCAAGAGCTCTCTGGCGCATATCATTTTGAATCTCTTCCAGTAAACGGGGTAGGTATTCAGCCAGATCTTCCCGATTAACAAATTCTTTTTTACCGGTGTCGCGTCTGACCAGAACAACGTGTCCTTTATCAAGATCTTTCGGACCCACTTCGATGCGGAGAGGAACCCCCTTCATTTCCCATTCATTATACTTCCAGCCGGGTGAATACTCTTCCCGGTCATCGAGTTTAACCCGGATACTTTTCTTAAGTTCACCCTCAAGTCTGACAACAGCCTCGAGAACCCGTTCACGGTCTTTCTTGGTCAGGATGGGAACAATTACGACCTGGACCGGCGCCAATCGTGGAGGCAGAACAAGTCCGCGGTCATCACCGTGAACCATGATCAGGGCTCCGATCAACCTGGTTGAAACACCCCAGGAAGTCTGCCATACGTATTTGAGCTGTTCGTCCTGGTCAAGGTAGGTTATATCGAATACTTTTGCAAAATGCTGTCCCAGGTTGTGCGAGGTGCCGGCCTGTAGCGCACGCCCGTCACTCATCAGAGCTTCTACGGAATAGGTGCGCAGGGCACCGGCGAATTTCTCTCTTTCCGTTTTACGGCCGTCAACAACGGGGATGGCCATCTCCTCTTCTATACAGTCTTTATAGACGTTGAGCATCTGCAGGGTTTCGGCCTCGGCTTCCTCTTCAGTGCGATGGCAGGTATGAC
Organism: Bacillota bacterium; assembly: GCA_033549065.1. NCBI lineage: Bacteria > Bacillati > Bacillota > Bacillota bacterium. Next base: position 8,063 of record JAWSUE010000002.1, on the reverse strand, counting down.
CTTCCTGCCAGAGAAATTCAGAAGTGCGGAGGAATGGCCGGGTAGCTTTCTCCCAGCGGACAACATTACACCACTGGTTGATCAGAATGGGCAGATCCCGCCATGACTGAACCCAGCGGGAGTAGAAATCACATATTATCGACTCTGAAGTGGGGCGAATAAGCAGTGGCTCTGTGAGCACCTCGCCGCCTCCCTTTGTAACCCAGGCGACTTCGGGCGCAAACCCTTCGACGTGCTCGGCTTCCTTTTGCAGCAGGCTCTGGGGGATAAGCAGGGGGAAATAGGCATTCTGATGGCCGGTTTCTTTGAATCGGCGGTCCATCTGTTCCTGGATCTTTTCCCAGATGGCATATCCAGCTGGACGGATTGCCATGAAACCCTTTACCGGAGAATAGTCCATCATTTTTGTTTTTGTGATTACATCAATGTACCATTGGGAATAATCGACAGCTTTTGGAGTTATTTCCTTTACAAAATCCTTATCCCGGGCATTATTTTCGCGCCCTTCTTTTTTCTCCACAACAACCACCCCTTCAGAGCTTGATCAGCGAGTATAATTGGTCAGCACCTGATTATTCTAACATAATTTTTATCGGGCGACCAGTTGTTTACGTGTTTTAAGCAGCGTCTGCCAGCTATCTTCGCTCAAGGGACGATTGAAACTGCGGAAATTGGCCAGTTTGAAACCGTGTTCAGTTGCCCAGTACCTGGTTTGAAGGATTGTCTCCAGATTTACGCCTGATGAACCGAGGCTATAGTGTTTGTAATGCTGTTCCAGGGCAAGCATCATCGTTTCAGCCATGCAGGCATAAGCCAAGCCCTGTTCGAAACCGAAATCCCAGCCGAATGATGGCAAACCGGGCACTTCGACAACCCCGCCGTCGATAACCAGGACATCGGGTCTGGCTGCGTCGACTTCTTCACTGACATTGGCCGGGCGGGAAATGTCGCAGACTATCGCTCCGGTTTTCAGGTTTCCGGCATGAATCACTTTTTCAGTCGCGCTTGTGGCGCTGATAACTATATCAGCCCGGGCCAGGACCGCATCAATATCGGTTGAGAACTCGATCAAGCCCAGGCGGTTTCCCTCGCCGTCAACAAAATCTTCGAAGGCATCCATCGGGGCATCTGGTTTGGGCAATTCGGAACATCCGGCCAGCAGTTGACCCATACTGCCGGGCTTCAGAGGCCGTCCCTGTTCAAGGAGAGCGGACTGGTAACGGTATATCTCTGCAGCAACCAGGTGGAGCCTCTCACTGGAGGTCTGATTGTTCGGGTTACCGATTAGAATCAGGCGCGGTACTGTTTCTGAAAGAAGCAAGGATATCCCGCGGCCTATTGACCCCGCTGCACCGACGATGGCTGCAGTTGTCTGGGATCGATCTATCTGCAGTTTTTCCGTGGCAGTATTTACCGCATCAACTGCTGAAACAACTGTATAACTGTTACCGGTAGTGATCGGAACACCCTCATTCTTCAGGTAAAGGCCACCCATTGAGGCCACGGCGGTAAAAGCACCGAGGCCTACTATCTGTGCTCCCCTTTCCCGGGCCATTTTTACGGCAGCTTTCAGTTCAGCCATTGCCTGGGTTTTTGGCATATCAATAAATTCATCGGTAGTTCTTGAAAGGGCAATGAATTCTCCGTAAGCAGTCTTACCTGATGCTGAATGAATCCTGGTTTTTCCGGCCACGAATGGTTCAACCAGGTCATTGAACCGTCCTGTCAGATCGGCCAGTTCAGGCTGGGTGAATGAGTTCAGGCTGTTGTCAAACTGAGGGTAGCTTTTCAGATCAAGGGCATGGATTAAGAAGGCAAAACGCCCTTCATCAGGTTTACCGCTCGGAACAACATCAGGAGCCGGATATGGGGTAAATTCAACAAAATCACCCTTGCCTTCCGGGCGAACCAGGTAAGCAAGAAATTTTGCCGTATTCCTTTCACTCAATATATTGAGCATGGATGCTATACCGGACAAGGCTTCTTTACATTGTTCTTCCGTAATGGTTAGCGGCGGCTCGATGCGGATTACAGCATTACCGTTCAGGGTTGGTGCTACCCTTACCTTCTCTACATTAAGCAGATATGACGAGATAGCCGGTGTAAGCAGCTCCTGTTCAGCCATTACACCTAGCAGACTGCCCGGAAATTGCTCCCGATCCATGTTGAACTCGATCCCGAGCATCAGGCCGCGCCCACGGATTGATTTGATCAAGTGCGGATATTGATTTTTCAAATCTTCCAGTCCTGCTTTAAATATCTGACCATTCGCACGGACCTGTTTAAGCAGGCGCTTTTTATTTGCATCGAGAATATCCAGCACCTTTATACCGACCCGGCAGCCAAAAGAATTGCCGGCAAAAGTTGATGAATGTTTCAGGGCAAAGTCTTCGTTATAGGCGTTATCGCTGCTTAAACAAGCGCCGATCGGGATAAGCCCACCGCCCAATGCTTTGGCCAATACCATTACATCCGGAGCAATATCCTCCTGTTCACAGGCAAATAGAGTTCCTGTCCGACCCAAACCGGTCTGTATCTCATCAAAAACAACCAGGACTCCATTATCCTGACATATTTCTTTAACTTTTCGAAGATATCCGGCAGGAGGTTCGATGATACCGCCTTCGCCCTGGATCGGTTCAACCAAAAAGCCCGCGTAATAACCTTTTCTTTTAGACAGTTCACTTTCCAGAGCTTCAATATCACCATAGGGAATATGGTGAAAATGCTCGGCAGGAGCATAGAAAACGGACTGGTAAGCCTTATTACCGGTTGCTGAAAGAGCGCCGAAAGTTTTACCGTGAAAACTATTTTCTGTAGCCAGGATCCCGGGGCGCCCCTTTGCGGAACGGCACATTTTTATGGCCGCTTCCACCGCTTCAGTCCCACTGTTGGTAAAAGTAACATATTCCAACCCATCAGGTGCCTCTTCAACCAGCCTGCGGGCCAGCTCTCCGGCAGCATCCAGAGCTGAAGGCTGGATAAAGTTTGGCTCCTGTGATTGCTGGTAGCGATTGATCTCTTCCCAGATCAATTCGGGATTATGCCCGAAGGGCAGCGCCCCGTAAGCAGCAATACAGTCGAGATAGCGGTTACCTAGATCATCATAGAGATAACAACCTTCACCACGGACATATTTTTGATCGAGCTTGATGTTTTCAAGCATCTCACCCAAATAAGGGTTAACATATTGTGTAAACTTATTCATCGTCAGTCCTCCTGTTGCATTGTGCACAATAATGTGCACACCAATAGACCTATTTTAACCTCTCGCACCAAAAAAATCAACTTCAAAATAATTTTCGGGACACATTAGTTAATTTTATTTTCTGACAATTAGTCTCTCTTTTCTGCCCAAAAATAATAAGCCCCAGTCTCAATAAAAGGCCAGGGCTATTTGGCAATTAGGGTAAATTAGGGTTTAAATTTTTGGAAAATATAATTAACTAATGTGTCCCCAAATTATTGAGGTGGCGCAGCGGGATGGATCGAGGTTTTCTTCGATCAGGGCCATCGCCTCTTCCATTCTCACTTCATTCAGGATTAAGGGCAGTTCAAATAGATCGGTGCCCCGGAAGAGGTAAGCCAGAAAATTGTTGGCGATGAATTCCAGGGAATTGAAGCGCCGGATATAGCCGCCGAGTGTTTTGCGGCGGTGTCGTTCGAACTGCTCTTCGGTAATGCCGTTTTTTCTGACTTTTTCTATGGCATTTTGAATTCGCTGGATTAGAAGATCGGGGTCTTTCGTTTCTCCCCCGATCATGGTATAGCCATAGGTGCTCTCGGCCGTATATTCGGCTCCAAAACTTTCATCGATCAAATCTTCCCGGTAAAGTTCATTGTACAGCGATTCACTGGTTCCGAATAATATGTCAAGCACAAGTTCCATCAATATGTCCCGCCGCAGCAGATCACTTCCATGCAGTTTTTCGGCAACAATATCTTTATAACCGAGATAGAGAATTGGCTCGGAAACAACCAGTTCAAGTTCAACCCTCTCTTTATTAACCTGTCTTGGCTCCCGTGGAAAATAACGGACGATCGCACCCATCTGCCCGTAATTCCTAGCTGCAAGATTATCTTCAACCTGTTTGGCAACTCCTTCGGGGTCAAGATCTCCTACGACGAAAACTGCCATATTACTGGGATGATAAAAAGTGTTATAGCAGCGGTGAAGAAGCTCAGGGGTTATCCTGGCAATGCTTTTTTCTGTACCGGCAATGTCCTTACGGACGGGGTGCTTGCTGTAGAGGGCATCCAGGAGGTTGAAATAGACTCGCCATTGCGGGTGATCTCTGTACATCTTGATCTCCTGGCCAATTATCGCCTGTTCTTTTAGTACCGTTTGATAGGTAAAGTACGGTTCCTGCACAAAGTCGAGCAGGAGTTGAAGGTTTTCTTCAAAGTTGGCGGTACAGGAAAAAAGATATGTGGTCTGGGTAAATGATGTAAAGGCGTTGGCCGAAGCACCAAGGGCAGCAAAGCGATCGAAAACGTTGCCCTCTTCATCTTCAAAAAGTTTGTGCTCCAAAAAATGGGCTACACCATCCGGCACCCTGGTGATTTCTTCTTCCGGCTCCACCCTGAACCGGTAATCAATAGAGCCAAAACGGGTTGAGAATATGGCATACTTTTTATTATATCCGGGCCTGGGCAAAACATAGACATCCATCCCCGGGTAAACCCGGTAATGATGCAGGGTCTCCTTCAGCGCCCGGTTTTCTATCAGCCTGTAACTATCCATTATTTACTTCTCCTTCCCGGGGCTTCAACAGGTAAACCAACTCGGGTTTGACTCTCTCTGCCACCGCCATGATATCTTCCGGAACAACTGCCTCAATTCCCCGGATCAGTTCTTCAATCATATAGATCCGACCCCCGACAACTCCGTCAAAATGGATACTGATTAGCTGGTTCGGGCTGTCCAGGCGTGACAAAAGCTGGTTGACAAGGCCCCGCTTGGTATTGTTCAGTTCAGCATCAGTAATATTGCCTTTAACCATGTCTTCCAGCTGCTTATCTATGATTTCCTGTGCCTTATCTTTATCAGCATAGTTTATCCCGGCTGATATAACCATCAATCCTTTATGCTGTTCAAGACGGGTATGAATATAATAGGCAAGACCTGCTTCTTCCCGCACTTTCATGAACAGTTTGGAATGGGGGAATCCTCCGAGCATCCCACTGTAGACCAGAAGAGGACAGTAAAGTTCATCCCTGAACCCGGTACCGGTGCGGAAACCGATGACCAGTTTTGTCTGGTTAACATTCATCGATTCCTCATGCACTTTTAATTCTTTTGGAGAATATTTAAATTCAGTATCCTGAATCTCTGCAATATCCTCACTGCGCTGAAAGCTGAAGATTTCTCTCGCTACATCGATAACCCTCTCTTCCTCTAAATCACCAACAATATAGAGATCCAGGGGATTGCGAAATAATAAATCACCGTAATAACGGTAAAGATTTGCCCCGTCGATGTTTTTGTAATCCTCAATCCGCCCCAGTTTATATATGCCAAATCGCTCTTCAGCACACATAAGCGAGAGACAGCGTTCAACTGCATAGGCGGTTTTATCATTAAGCAGGGCTTTAATATCTTTAATCAGCTGGTTCTTTTCCTGCTTGACAATATCTGCCTGAAAAGCCTCCTCAACGATTAAAGGATCGCCCACAACTGAACCGAGAAGGGACATCCCCTTTTTTAACAGGTCAAAATTTTCTCCCAGGTAATGGTCATGGGCAGATTCAAGCATAAAAGATAATATATGCTTTTCTCCGCTTTTAATAACATCAGTATCGAGATCGGCACCGTATAAATTCTCGAGTTCACGCTGCAGGGTTAAAAAATCAGGGTATAAACGGCAGCCTTTTTCAAGCACAGCAGGTAGCAAAGCATTATAGGCCGCATTTTCTGCAGTTAGATCCTGGTGCAAAAAGAGGCCAGTCGTGATAGTCTTGAATTTCCTTGTCGGCATAAAGATAAGCCTGATTCCGTTCGGCAAGAAGTGAGATGAATATGTTGTCTGCAAACAAAAACCTCCCTTTAATAAAAATACGTCCTGCGGAGCCGACCGGCCGGCTCCGGACGCCTGAAAGTAGTTATTCAACAAAGTTTAATCTTATCCTGCCATGTTTACTCCAAATATAGATACATTTACATCTCTAATCTCATTGTCTTACCGTTTCATCTGAAGCGTTCTTGCAAAATATTCTGTAAAATGTTAAGGTAATTTTGTGACATACCTAAAGAATAAATCTCATAAAACTATATGTTATTTGCTGCCATTATGCTGTCTGACGGGAACAAGCCATTGCAATTGAATCAGCAGCGGCCATCTATGGGGGATCAGTAATACAACAGTAAATTAGTTTTTGAAAATCGTAATGGTTAAACAAAACAAATTAAACCGCTGCAAGCTGCAAAATAGTCTGCCTAAACGCCTTGTGAGGCCAAATTTTGCATCTTTAGATTTTTAAATGGTCGGGAGACGATTTTTATGAAACAGGATAAGGAGAAGTATCGCCTTTTGCTTGAGAACCTGCCTGACGCCTTCGCCTACCACCAGGTCGTCACAGACAATGAAGGCGCCCCGATAGACTACATCTTTCTTAAGATCAATGCTGCCTTCGAAGAGATGACCGGGCTAAAAAGAGAAAAAGTGATCGGTAAAAAGATGACTGAAGTATTGCCGGAAATAAGAAAATCAGGCTTTGACTTGATCGACATCTACGGCAAGTTAGCTCTGAGCAGTAAACCTGCCAGCTTCGAGAACTACTCCGAACCGCTCAACCGCTGGTACGACGTGAGTGTCTACAGCGTTAAAACCGGCTATTTTGCCACCGTCTTCCATGACATCACCGAGTGCAAGCAAGCAGAAGAAATCCATAGGCAGAATGAGGAAAATTACCGGCAAATACTTGAAAATATCACAGATGTTATTTGGATTGCAGATAAGAACCTGGAAACAATATACGTAAGCCCATCGGTTGAAATAATGCTAGGGGAATCGGCCAGTGAGCATATGAGTAAAAACTTGGACCAAAAACTTACACCGGATAGTCTGGAAAAGGTAATCTTATTAATGCAGGAAGAAATTGAAAAAGAAACGAATCCGGCAAGCGACAAGAAGCGGTCCCGTCTAATTGAAGTAGAGCATTACAGGGCAGACGGGAGTATTATCTGGGTGGCCATGCATATATCTTTTTTGAGAGACGATGCTGGAAATATAACCGGTTTGCTGGGCATAACCCGCGATATTAGTGAACAGAAGAAAGTTGAAAAGGATTTGCGCGAAAGTGAAATGCGCAGCCAAGCCCTGATCAAAGCGATTCCGGACCTGCTTTTCCGCTTCAACCGGAAAGGGGTTTACCTCGAAGCAGTTGTCAAGGATGAAACAATGCTGCATGCCAAATCACACAGTCTTTACCAGCAAAACAGGCTGATCGGTAAAACTATGTTCGAAACCCTGCCCACACCCATCGCCCAAAAGCTTATGGCAGGCATTAATAAAGCTCTTGATAGCGGCGAGATGCAGGTTTTCGAATACAGTTACGAAGCGAAAGGATCTAAGCTGTTCCTCGAAGCCCGCCTGGCACCAATCGGTGATATCGAAGTAGTCTCCATAGTCCGTGATGTTACGGAACGAAAGAGTCACGAGGCTATACTGCAATATATCGGTTTTCACGACCAGCTGACCGGCCTCTACAACCGGCGTTATTATGAAAACGAGCTGAAAAGGTTGGATAGTTCGCGCGAGCATCCGATTGCGGTTATCTCGGCCGACATCGATGGACTGAAGCTGATTAACGACACCCTGGGCCACAGTGAGGGCGACAACTTCCTGAAAACCGGGGCGGAACTCTTAAAAAGCGCCCTGCGCACCTCAGACATCCTGGCCCGGGTCGGTGGAGATGAATTCGCTGTTGTTTTACCCAACACCACACTGGAGGTAGGCCAGAGGATGGTTGAAAGAATACATCACAAAATTGAAGAACACAACCGGCAAAAAACCACTGGTCCACCTTTTAGCATGTCGATCGGTTTAGCGGTCAGTGAACCT